>JAGBJE010000177.1 GCA_017934625.1 Pseudobutyrivibrio sp.
GTAAAAGAGCTGCCAGCTGAGGTCACGGATGCTGGTGTCATGTCTGAGGGCCTCCTGCCTGTCTGTAGTGGTGAAAAGTGGGGCTATGTGGATAAGGAAGGCACTGTCGTCATTGCCCCCAACTTTGGACATGCTGGCAGTTTTACAGATAAGAATTAAAGATATAGCAAAGCGCGTTGCAGTGAGATAAGAATGTAAACGCAAAACAGCCTTTGACGAGTTAATTGACTTGTCAAAGGCTGTTTTGTTATTTTTGCTGGGAAAATACAGCAGTCTTATAGTAGAGAATAAGGCTATCGCCTTTTTGGAAACAAAGAATAAATCTAGTATAATAGATACCAATGTACAAGATTCTGATTTATTAAGGCAAGGGATGATAGAGACATGGCATCACAGGAACTAAATCAAGCGTTATGGAACGCGGCTAATGTTATGCGCAGTACGATGAGCGCGGACGAATATAAGGATTATCTTCTTGGTATGATGCCCTATTTGCAGGGTGTGCAAAATAGCCTGCAAAGTAGGTTGTAGTCGTAATGAAATATTTACTTTTTTGCTAATTTGAGTTATGATATTAGCAGGAAGGGCGTGGTAGTGTGAAAACATCAGAAAAGCTCGATTTGCTTTTTGAGAGAAATAATGGGATTGTCAAAACTGCTCAGGTTCTAGAAAATGGCATCACAAAAACATCTTTTTACGCCTATGTTAGACAACGCGGTATAGAGCAGGCAGCACATGGAATCTATGTTTCGCCTAAGGCATGGACAGATGGCATGTATATGCTACACCTGCGCTGCGGCCAGGCCATATTCTCCCACGAAAGTGCATTATTCTTCCACGACCTGACTGACCGGGAGCCAAAACCATATTCGGTCACCGTTCGAACAGGCTACAATCCTGCCAGCCTGAAGGCTGATGGAATCAAAGTCTATACCATCAAAAAAGAACTGCATGATGTAGGACTTATCACGATGGATACACCCTTTGGCAATGCTGTCCCTGTCTATGATGCAGAGCGCACCATTTGTGACCTGATTCGCAGTCGCAGCAGTATTGAAATGCAGACATTTCAAGATGCGCTCAAGCATTATGCAAGAAGCAGGGAGAAAGATTTGCGTAAGCTGATGCGAAATGCAAAGATGTTTCATGTGGAAAAAATTCTTCGACAGTACTTGGAGGTACTTCTATGATAAAGACAGCCTGGCAGCTCAAAGACCGGATTCGCAATCTTGCCAAAAACAAATCCGCAGATGCGCAAGTTTTGATGAGAAACTACATGATGGAGCGGTTCTTGGAACGCATTTCAGTTTCAGAGTATCGTGACAAATTTATTCTGAAGGGCGGAATGTTGGTAGCGGCAATGATTGGTCTAGAGTCCCGCGCAACGATGGATATTGACGGCACCATAAAAGGTGCTAATGTTAGCGTTGAGGATGTAGAACAAATGATTGCTGCTATAGTTTCAGTGCCAATGGATGATGGTGTGGAATTTCAGGTCAAGCGAATTTCGGAGATTATGGATGAAGCTGAATATCCTGGCATACGCGTAAGTATGGAAACAAGGTTTGATGGCGTAAGGACACCACTTAAAATTGATATCTCCACCGGCGATGCAATTACGCCCGTGAGGTACGGTACAGATTCAAGCTGATGCTGGAGGAGCGTTCAATTGATATTTGGGCGTACAATTTGGAAACTGTTCTGGCAGAGAAATTGGAAACGGTGGTATCCCGTTCGATAACCAACACGAGAATGAGGGATTTCTACGATTTGCATATGTTAAGCCAGCTTTACGCTCAAACTATTGTTCCAGCTGATCTCAGATAATATGTAGTGACCTCCAATTGCAAGCATCGTGGATTTAACTGTATGATATAGGTAAAAGTCAAAATCAACAGGATTTACCGCATACAAATGGAGGTCACTTATGAAAAGTATAGTATATGTTGGAATGGATGTCCACTCTTCAAATTACACGCTTTCCTGCTACATGGTAGAAAATGAC
>JAGBJE010000178.1 GCA_017934625.1 Pseudobutyrivibrio sp.
AGGACTGAAAATCCTCGTGTCGTTGGTTCGATTCCGACTCTGGGCACTTTAATTTTGCCTTTCAGTAACAAATACTGAAAGGCTTTTTTGTTATATGAGCTTTTTTATTGAAAACTATTGTGGCATAATAACTACAGATTATAGAAGGAGATGAAATGATGAAGATTGTATTTTTGGATAGAAAAACAATAGGTGAGGATATTGATTTATCGGCTTTCAATGAATTTGGAGAAGTTGTTATATATGATTATTCTACAGTGGAGGAAGCTGCTGAGCGTACAGTTGATGCTGATATTATAATTTTAAATAAGGTTCCTGTTAATGAACAGACTATAAAAAACGCAAAGAACTTAAAACTAGTATGTGTTACAGCCACAGGAACTAACAACTTGGCTAAGGAATACTTAGCAAAAAGAGGAATAGCATGGAGAAATGTTGCTGGATATTCAACAGAGGCAGTGGCACAGCACACCTTCTCTCTTGTATTTTATTTAATGGAGCATCTTAGCTACTATGATAATTATGTTAAGAGTGAAAGATATGTAAATGATAAAATGTTTACTCACTTTGAAATGCATTTTAACGAAATTGCAGGAAAAACATGGGGAATAATTGGTCTGGGAGCAATTGGACAAAGAGTAGCAGAAATCGCGACTTGCTTTGGTGCCAATGTAATTTATTATTCAACAAGTGGAAAAAATCATTCAGATATCTACACAGAAGTGGATTTGGATACATTGTTATCCACATCTGACATCGTTTCAATCCACGCACCATTAGATGAGAATACTTTACATCTTATGGATGCTACAGCTTTTACAAAAATGAAAAATACTGCAATATTAATAAACGTTGGAAGAGGACCTATTATTGTTGAAAAGGATTTAGCTGACGCTTTAAATAGTAATAAAATATCTGCAGCTGGAATAGATGTCCTTGATGTGGAGCCAATGGCTGATACTAATCCATTAAAAAATATAAAGGACAGTAACAAGCTCATTATTACCCCACATATAGCTTGGGCTGCCGTTGAAGCCAGAGAAAGACTAATGCAAATAATATATAGCCAAATTAAGGAATATCTTGATAAATAAGTTATTCTATTGGTAAACCGGTAATATAACTTAAATCACTTAGATTTACAAGAAGTAGATTTCTATAGTGGAGGAACTGATTTGTTTCCTCCACTATATCTTTTTCTGAGTCAATAAAGGATGTATTACCACAGGATTTCATATATAAATCCATTCGTTCAATATAGGACGGCATGGCTTTATTAATTAGGTCATATACACTTTCGTCCTTCTCAACATTTGGATTCCAAGGATTACACCATCTAGAGTGCTTTTCGTTACATGGATCAGGATAAATAATAAAAGAGTCACTTGGAATCATGGAAGATATAACAGCGCATTTAAAGAAGATCTGTTCAATGCGTCTAACTCGCTTTTTCTTAGTTCCTTTTGGGTCATTCATCATGTGATTCAATTTAATAAAGGAATTAATAGCATTTTTTACAGTATTTAATCTAATGCTATAATCTGGATAAGCTCTGTTAATAGCCATATAAAGTAAATGTGCAATAACATTTTTTTCATTTGCTGATGGACAAACAGATGCTGCATAATCAAATTCGCTAGGTAATAATTGTTTAAAATGTTTAAGCATCAAATGATCAATATCTGTTTCAAGAGATACGTGCCTTCCGAAGTCATAAACACCACTTTTTTGAAGGTTTTTAAAATGGTCACTCTTATAATATATATAAGGGTGGCAGATAATATCTAAAGAATAATGTCCTATAAAACCAAGTATATAAGCATCACATATTCTACGTGAATGAGAATCTTCGAAGGAATTTCTTGCATCAAAAAGGTAATCGAAAAAAAGCATCACACGTTCACGATGCATAATATTTCCAATATTCTTTTTGTAAAATAAATATGCAGGAATATGGTAAAAGAAGATATCAGGCCCTTGCAGCCCGAGTGAATAGGCTGTTTGGTGTCTTTCTATAAGTGCTCTAGTGTCACTAGAATCTATAAAAGAAATCGATTGTTCTCCAAATACCAGATGAGTAATAAATCCAGGCATAGTTTCTCCCTCTTTGTACACTTTAAATAAATAGAGTTTACATAAAATTAACTAAATTATACCATAATACAAAAATAAAAAAGCGAAATGAATGTGAATACAAAAAAATGAAAGTGTATAAATAAACAGAACAAGAAAAAAGTATTGTATATAGCAGAATTCAGCGAGGATTCTATACTAATATTAGAGTTAATATATATCTGAACCAGTAAAGGGAGGAACAAAATGGGCGTAAAAGATAGTGTTGAAAGAGCAGCTTTTGGTGCAGCGATTGATGGTGTTCTTAAGAATATTAAGAAGGATCCAAAAACTAATCTTCTAAAAATCGTAGATTTAACAGAAAAGATGATGGGTGGTAATTCTAAGGGATTTCGCTCAAGTGCTTTTGCTGGCGCAAGAGATTTAATTAACCAAGAGGATTCTAAATGGATGAACTATGTTACTAGACTTCTTACAGAAACTGATCCTCATGTGGCTAAGATGACAGCTTTAAATTTAGGTTATCAGGCTGCTTTCAAGGGCACAAAGATGATTAGAGAAAATAGGGAGAAATATGGATGTAACATACCATGGCTTATACTTATGGATCCTACAAGTGCTTGCAACCTTCGTTGTAAGGGCTGTTGGGCAGCAGAATATGGACATAAGCTTAATCTTACATTTGAAGAGCTTGATAGTATTGTTACTCAAGGAAAAGAGCTTGGAATATTCTTTTATATGTTTACAGGCGGTGAGCCTTTAGTTAGGAAGGATGATTTGATTAAGCTTTGTGAGAAGCATAATGAATGTGCATTCCATAGCTATACAAACGGAACCCTTGTAGATCAAGCTTTCTGTGATGAAATGAAGAGAGTAGGAAACTTGTCATTATCAATATCACTTGAGGGATTTGAGGACGCAAACGACTTCAGAAGAGGTGATGGAGTATATGCAAAGGTACTTCATGCAATGGATTTATTGCATGAGAATGGACTTATTTTCGGTAATTCAGTTTGCTACACATCAAAGAATATGGATTCAGTTACATCAGATGAATTCTTTGATTTATTAATAGAGCATGGATCAAGATTCGCATGGTATTTCCATCTAATGCCAGTTGGAATGAGTGCAACACCTGAGTTAATGCCTTCACCAGAGCAAAGGGAGTATATTTATCATAGAATACGTGAAGTTCGAGGCAACAAGGGCGGCAAAGAAATCTATGTTATGGATTTCCAGAACGATGGAGAATTTGTTGGCGGATGTATTGCAGGTGGTAGAAATTACTGCCATATCAATCCAAAGGGTGATGTAGAGCCTTGTGTATTTATACATTATTCAGGTGCAAATATTAGAGAGAATACATTACTTGAGGCACTTCAGCAGCCACTTTTCATGGAATATAGAAAGGGTCAGCCATTTAATGACAATATGCTTAGACCATGTCCAATGTTGGAAAATCCAGAGCTTTTACAGGAAATGGTTAAGCAATCAGGAGCTCATTCAACAGATGTACAGGAGGAGGAACCTGTAGAGCATTTATGTGGCAAGTGTGCCCAGTATGCTGAAAACTGGAAAGAGACAGCAGATAGATTATGGATGGCTCATCCATACAGACAAAAGGGTTATATCAATTATGCTAATGCCGAAGAAAAGGGTTATGCATATAAGGTTGATTAAATAGACATTATCTATAGACCTGGCGGAGGACAGACGTCAGGTCTTTTTTTCGCCATTAAATGGTAAAAAAACACATTACATTATTGATAAAAATAGGAGATAATGCTAAAGTAAAGAAGATGTATAAAGATATTATTAAAATAGTTTAGAATATTTAAAAATAAACAAAAAATGCAGTTATATTGCAGTAATAGTTGAAACGTGATACCATGGTCTTGCACGCGCTTGAGGCTGCGTAAAGGAGAGGTGTTATGTTTAAAGGACGTAAAGAGGAAATAACAAAGCTAGAGAAGTTTTATGAGGGAGATAATGCTGAAGTAGCCGTAATTTCTGGTCAGTTTGGTATTGGCAAGTCTGCGTTGCTTAAGGAATTTGCAGCTGACAAGAGTTGTATTTTCATAGAGGCATACGAGACTACCATTAAGCATCAATTCGAGCTGATTAGCCAAATTATGGGATCTGAAACAATTCTCGATGCTGAAGCTTTTTGCAAAGAAATAACAAAAAGAGCTTCTAAGGAAAAACAACTTATTATCATCGATCAATATCCCCATATAGTAAAAGCTGATTCAAGTTTTGATAAAATGCTGCATGAATGCATAACAGGAGAGTGGAAGGATTTGCCAGTTAAACTGGTGCTCTGCTCGGATGCTTTTATGCTTGTTGATAAATATATTAAGGGAAATAAGGCTGTTTGGAAGGATTCTATATCCCTCGACTTAGTTGTTGAGCCTTTTGGCTTTTATGATTCCTGCGAATTTTTCGCGGATGCAAGTCCAAAGGAGGCTGCATTCTTGTATGGAATAACAGGTGGTATTCCGTACAATCTTGCGAGGGTAGCTGCTTTGCTTGGGGTGGAAGGCTACCAGAATCTAGCTGAAAAGCAGATAGAATCAACTGACAAGATTAAAGAAATAGCTAAAAGGCTGTTTTTAGATAGAGAATCTAAGTTAGGCATTAATCCAGAGATGGTGATGGCAACAGAGCTTAGAGAATTGGCATATTATAATTATATGCTTACAACTTTGGCAAAGGGACTTAACAGAGTAAATCAGATATCTGCCGAGGTTGAAAAGCCAAAGGATGTAGTAGTGCCATATTTAAATTCTTTGATGGCAATAGGGGTATGCACAAAGGAAACAGCTATAACAGAGCTTACAAACAGAAAAAAAACACGCTATTCTATAGTAAATTTAAGCACATTATTCTGGTACAAGGTGGTTGTTCCTAATTACCATGATTATGTTACAGGAAATGTTGATGGACTTTGGGAAAAAGCCAAAGAGGTAATGGATGAATACATGAAAGAGGTATTTATCAAGATTTGTGCTGAATATCTCAAGGATAGAAGCGATAAGAATTTGTTACCATTTACAGTTGAAGAGATAGGTAACTGGTGGGTTAATGATGATGAGGCTGGTACAACAGATGGCTTTGATTTAGTTTCCCTTGGAAAGTGCGAAGATAAGCCTGCAACAATATTTGCTCAGTGCTACTACAATAATGAGCCAATAGAGGTAGCTCAGCTTAAATCATTGATAGAGAAGACAAAACAGCTACATAGACAGGGGGACGCATTTTACTTAGTGTTTGCAAATGCGGGATTTCATGAAAATGCTATTACCATTTCGTCAGCGATTAAAAACATCATGCTGATTACTTTAGACGAAATGAGATAATATACCATGGCTTTACCAGGTAATTGTATAGGAGGAGAAAAATGACAAACCAAGAGCTAAAGAAAATTGCTACTGAGGTTCGCAAGGGTATCATTGAAGGTGTTCACGCTGCAAAAGCCGGACATCCAGGCGGATCGCTTTCAGCAACAGAGGTATTTACATACCTTTACTTTGAGGAGATGAACATCGACCCAAAGAATCCTAAGAAAGCAGATAGAGACAGATTTGTGCTTTCAAAGGGACATACAGCACCAGGTCTTTATTCGACACTTGCACAGAGAGGCTTCTTCCCAGTAGAAGACTTAAAAGGACTTAGAAGCATTGGAAGCCACCTTCAGGGACATCCATGTGTACAGCACACACCAGGTATTGATGCTTCATCAGGTTCACTTGGACAGGGTATTTCTGTTGCTACAGGAATGGCACTTTCTGCAAAGCTTTCAAATGATTCTTACAGAGTATATACACTTTTAGGTGATGGTGAAATCCAGGAAGGTCAGGTTTGGGAGGCAGCAATGTTTGCTGGCGCAAAGAAGCTTGATAACCTTGTAGTAATCGTTGATAACAACGGTCTTCAGATTGATGGACCAGTAGATGTTGTTAACACACCATATCCAATTCCAGATAAGTTTAGAGCATTTAACTTCCATGTAATTGAAGTTGCTGATGGTAATGATTTCGAGCAGCTTCGCGCAGCTTTCAAGGAAGCTAGAGAGACAAAGGGAATGCCAAGCGCAATTATTATGAAGACTGTTAAGGGTAAGGGCGTTTCATTCATGGAAAATCAGGTAGGATGGCACGGAAAGGCTCCAAATGATGAGGAGTACGCTATCGCTATGGAAGAATTAAAGAAAGCAGGTGAAGAGTAATGGCAGATGTTAAGAAAATCGCAACTCGTGAGAGCTACGGTAACGCTCTTGTTGCTCTCGGTGAGAAATATGATAATTTAGTAGTTCTTGATGCAGACCTTGCAGAGGCTACAAAGACAGGTATTTTTAAGAAGGCTTTCCCAGAGCGTCACATCGACTGTGGTATAGCTGAGTCTAACATGGTTGGTATCGCAGCTGGTATTGCAAGCACAGGAAAGGTTCCATTCTGCTCATCATTTGCAATGTTTGCAGCAGGACGTGCTTTCGAGCAGGTACGTAATTCAGTTGGATATCCACACCTTAATGTAAAGATTGGTGCTACTCACGCTGGTATTTCAGTAGGTGAGGATGGTGCTTCACATCAGTGTAACGAGGATATCGCTCTTATGCGTACGATCCCAGGAATGACAATCATCAATCCATCTGATGACGTAGAGGCTAAGGCTGCTGTAGAGGCTGCTTACAAGATGGATGGTCCAGTTTACCTTAGATTTGGACGTCTTGCAGTACCTGTAATCAACGACAGACCAGACTACAAGTTTGAGATTGGTAAGGGTGTTGTTCTTAAGGAAGGCAAGGACCTTACAATCATCGCAACAGGTCTTGAGGTTAATGAGTCACTTGAGGCTGCTAAGAAGCTTGCAGAGGATGGAATTGATGCTGAGGTTATCAACATTCACACAATCAAGCCTATCGATGCTGACCTTATCGTAAAGAGTGCATCTAAGACAGGAAAGGTTGTTACTGTTGAAGAGCATTCTATCATCGGTGGTCTTGGTGGAGCTGTTGCAGAGGTTCTTTCAGAGAAGTGCCCAACAAAGATGCTTCGCATTGGCGTTAAGGATACATTCGGAGAGTCAGGCCCAGCTGTAAAGCTTCTTGAAAAGTATGAATTAGATGCTGCTGGAATTTACAAGCAGATCAAAGCATTTATATAATTATTCATGCGACTTCCAAGTTTTCCGTGCTCCCGCAGGGCACCCTCCATACTTTCGCATGGGAACCCTCCCGCCGGCGTAGGTCCTTCCCATGCTCGGTATGGTGCTTCCCTGCTCGCGCTCGCCTAGGTTGAGTTGTCGCATATAAAAAAGGCAGTCCCTCTAATGGGGCTGCCTACTTTGTTATACAAATTTATAAATTGTAGTTGAGTGAGCTTTTTGACCTGCTTTTGCGATTGGCTGATCAAACTCAGGAACGTTAATAGCATTTGGGAAGTACTGAGACTCAAAGCAAACACCGTGACGCTTGTCGTAGACGCAACCGCCCTTGCCGATGTGGCTTGTATCAAGGTAATTGCCAGCATATAGCTGCATGCCAGGTAAATCTGTATAAACTTCCATCTTTCTGCCACTCTGAAGCGATTCAAGTGTGCAACTTGGCTTATCTAAAGTGTGGCTGTTTAAGCAGTAGTTGTGGTCAAATCCACCTGCCCAGTTAA
This sequence comes from Pseudobutyrivibrio sp., assembly GCA_017934625.1. Lineage (GTDB taxonomy): Bacteria > Bacillota > Clostridia > Lachnospirales > Lachnospiraceae > Pseudobutyrivibrio. Next base: position 7,740 of record JAGBJE010000178.1, read on the forward strand.
GCTGATCGTAATCAGCATCTGTGTCTTTATTTAGAGCCTTTGGAGTAGTGAAATCCATTGGAGTGCCCTTAACTTCACGGCATTCGCCATGTGGAATTGACTCAGAATCTGTGTGGGTATATCTGTCTGCATCAATCCAAACTATGTGATCCATTACAGAACCTGTATCATGACCGTTCAAGTTAAAGTATGAATGGTTAGTTGGGTTGAATATTGTATCAACATCTGAAATGCCTGAATAATCAAGGCGAATAGAGTTGTCATCACCTAATGTGTATGTGATAGTAATGTCCATTTCACCAGGGAAACCACATTCCATATCAGCCTTGTGGCATGTAAATGTAATGTGCTTATCATCTGCAGATTCTACATTCCAAATACGCTTGTGCATTGGATTGAAGCCTGAGTGTAGATTGTTCTTGCCATCATTAGCATCCAGCTTGTATTCAACACCATTAAGAGTAAATTTGCTATCTCCGATGCGGTTGCCATTAGGGCAGATGCAACAGCCAAAGCCTGGGCCATTTACAAAATAATCTTCGATATTTTCATATCCTAATACAACATCAGAAAGAATTCCCTCTGAATCTGGAACCCAAAGTTCAAGCAGATTACAACCGAAATTCATAATCTTTGCCTGCATACCGTTTTCGTTGATGAGAGTGTATGCAATGATATCTTCACCGTTTTTGGTGACACCAATTTTTTCTTTTTCCACGGTTAAAACCTCCCTATTTTTTTGACTATAACTATGATACGAGTATGATTGGTTAATTACAAGATTAGAAAAATAAAAAACAAAATTTTAAAGGTAAAAATGTCAAAGAAATGACATTATGGTACTATAGAAGTAGGACACAATTTTGGGGGTATCAAAGGATGAAATCCAGGGATAGAAAAATCCTTAGATTAATCAAAGTTCAGATTGCATTATTGCTTCTGTTAATAGCTGGTGTAACCTACTATTACGTAAGTGGATATGCATCTATTGTCTCTGAGCTTAAAACAGAGGCTAGTCTTTTAGTGCGCAAATCTAATCCGAATACCTTTAGACAGACAGAGACCAGTGAAGCTTATGATAAAAACGGAGACACTATTTCTGTGCTTAAGGGGGAAAAGGATGTCTATTATATAACCTATGACCAAATTCCAGGGGACGTAATAAAGGCCCTTATCTCAATAGAGGATAAGAATTTTTTCGAGCATAATGGTGTAGATTACAAGGCAATAGCAAGAGCTGCTTATGTGATGCTAAAGGATAAGGAGATGACGCAGGGTGGTAGCACCATTACTATGCAGCTTGCCAGAACAATATTCCTTAGCAATGAGAAGACATGGCAAAGAAAGATAGAAGAAATATATATAGCTTCCGAGTTGGAGCGAAAGTACTCCAAAGAGCAAATACTGGAATTCTATTTGAATAATGTATATTTTGCCAATGGCTATTATGGTATAGAGGCGGCAGCAAAGGGGTATTTTAGCAAGGATATTTCAGAGCTTAGTTTGGCAGAGATTTGCTATTTGCTAGCCATCCCAAATTCTCCTACTTATTACGACCCAGTGGTAAATTCGGAGAATACAATAGCTAGAAAGAATCTAATTTTAACTGCCATGAAAGATGATGGTGTTCTTTCAGAAAAAGCCTATGAAGATACTAAAAACCAGGTGGTTACACTAACCCGCCCAAGTAATATAAAGAATAATTATGTAGAGACCTATGTGTATACCTGTGCCACAAGGGCATTAATGGCCAATGATGGTTTTGAGTTTAAGACAGAGTTTAAGGATGATGATGCGAGAAGGTCCTATGAGAAAGCTTATGATGATGCATATAATGAGGCAAACAAGAGCTTATTTACATCAGGCTATAGAATATATACATCTATCGATTTAACAATGCAGCAGCAGCTTCAGGAGGCAATAGACAAGCAGCTAGAGAAATTTACGGATGTAAATGATGAGGGCATATATGCCCTTCAATCTGCAGGAGTATGTATTGATAATGAAACAGGTATGGTGAATGCTATTGTAGGAGGTAGAAGCCAGGAGGTAAATGGTTATACATTAAACAGAGCTTATCAAAGCTTTAGACAGCCAGGTAGCTCAATTAAGCCATTGATAGTATATACGCCAGCTCTTGAGATGGGGTATACACCAGATTCCATAGTAGTGGATGAAAAGATAGAGGACGGACCGGAAAATGCCAGCGGAAGATACAGTGGAGAGATAACCTTAAGGCAAGCAGTAGCAGCCTCGAAGAACACCGTAGCGTGGCAATTATATACAGAAGTTACACCAGAAAAAGGCATTAGCTACCTAAAAGAGCTAGGCTTTAGTCATATAGAAAAGGATGATTATGGAATGGCGGCATGTCTTGGCGGTTTGACGGTTGGAGTTAGCCCACTTGAGATGGCGAAGGGTTATGCCACTATTGAAAATGATGGTTACACCAGAGAGCCTACCTGCATATCAAAGATTTTGGATTCAAAGGGTAATGTTATTTATGAAGTAAATCAAGAAGATATTAAAATTTATGAAGAAAATGCTGCACGAAACATGACAGATATGCTACAATCTGTATTGACTGACGGTACGGCGAAGGGAGTGTCCCTTAATGATATGCCGGCAGCAGGCAAGACAGGAACAACCAATGATAACAGAGATGGTTGGTTTGTTGGATACACTAAGTATTACACCACCAGTATATGGGTAGGCTATGATCAGCCTAAAAAGGTTCCTGGACTTACAGGCTCATCATATCCAGCAGCAATATGGCAGGATTTTATGACAGTTATACATGAGGGAAAGGTGCCAGCAGAGTTTAAAAAGCCTGTTGTAATTACTGGACCAGAAGAGCAGCAGGAGGACCCAGAGGCAGATTTAGAAGAAGAGCCTTATGGTGAATTTGATGAGGAAAATCCTGAGGAAATTCCTGATGAACAGACATATGAGGTAATAACTCAGACAATTGATGGAACAGAGATTCCAGAGGGGTTAATACCAGATAATGCTACTGATGTACAGATTACTACCACAATAGAGCCAGTGGTTGGAGAATAGTTTTAAATGGAGGATAGTTAAAGAAATGGCAAATTATGGATTTGGACTAGATTTAGGTGGCACAACATGTAAATGTGGTTTATTTACAGCAGCAGGAGAGCTTCTTGAAAAATGGGAGGTTCCAACAGATACTTCAAACGGTGGTGTTAATATTCTTAAGGATTTAGCACAGACAGTTGTTAAGAAGATGGAAGAGAAGAACATTACATCTGATGATGTACTTGGTGTAGGTATTGGAATTCCAGGACCTGTATCCGATGATGGTGTAGTTAATAGATGCGTTAACCTTGGATGGGGCGTGTTCAATGTTGAGAAGGAATTTTCAGAGTGCCTTGGTGGAATCAAGGTTAAGGCTGGTAATGATGCTAATGTAGCTGCTCTTGGAGAGTCTTGGATGGGTGCAGCTAAGGAATACTCAAGCTCAGTAATGGTTACACTTGGAACAGGTGTAGGCGGTGGCGTAATTCTTAACGACGATATTATCCCAGGCGCACATGGTGCAGCAGGAGAGATTGGACATATCAGAGTAAATTACACTGAAGAGAATACTTGTGGATGTGGTAATCATGGATGCCTTGAGCAGTATTGCTCAGCTACAGGTATTGCACGTCTTGCAAAGATTAGATTAGCTCAGAATGATGATGCAAGCACACTTAGAGATGTTGAGACTCTTGATGCTAAGGCAGTATTTGATGAGGCAAAGAAGGGTGACACAGTTGCAAAGGAAATCGCTAAGAGAGCATGTGAGTACCTGGCACAGGGTTTACAGGTTATTTCTTGTGTAGTTAACCCAGAAGCATTCGTTATTGGTGGAGGAGTATCAAAGGCTGGACAGTATTTGGTTGATGAAGTTGAATATAGATTCAACCAAATCGCATTCCACGGATGTCGCAATACTAAAATCGTGCTTGCTTCACTTGGAAATGACGCAGGAATATATGGAGCTATGAAGCTCATCCTTTAATAAGAAAGGCTTCTCCCACGGGAGAAGCCCTTTTTGTTATTTATTGATGATACCAGAGTATCCACTACCAAGTAGCTTGCTAGCGGTTTCTGTAAGTACAGAGAAATCTGTGTCTCTGCCTGCAACAAGCCAATCTTTGTAGATAGCTGTAATAGCCTTGGTATAAGAACGCACAATAGAAGGATACTTGGTCATAGAGAAGAATTTAGAAAATTCGTCACTTTTTAGAACAGTATCAACAACTTCGTTATAGAAAAAAGCGTAGTGCTCATCGCACATAAGCTTCTTTTCAACCTTAGAGCATGACTCAAGATACTTATAGAAATATGTAATACATCCTTCCAAGTCCAGTTTTTTAGCATACTCACCAATATTATCAAGGATTTCTTTAGACATTTCTTCCTCAACTTCAGATACTAAATCATCCAAAGAAGAATAATGTAAATAAAAAGTTTTTCTGTTAATTCCAGCTTTTTCCGTGAGGTCAGTGATAGAGATTTCATTGTAATTGCGAGCCAGAACTAAATCATTAAAAGCTTTTCTGACAGCAGTTAGGGTTCTCCGTACCCTTAAATCTTTACTTCTTTCTCTCATGTTTTCACTCCTTTTTCACTATTATTAATTATTTATATTTACGAAAATATAAGTTTTCTACTCTTTGTCTACTATACCACGTAATAAACCCCTCGTGGAATTTTTAATAGTTTTTTTAGAATTTGTTTATTGATTGAACACAAATTGACGTGTATAATACAAAAATAGTTCGGATTCGGAATATTCGGATTCGGACTTTCCGAATCCGGATGAAAGGAGATATATGGACCATAAAGAATTTGATAGTAGAACACATTTAGGTTTTTTATGCGATTGCCTTAGCCGTGAAGTGAAAAATGCGGTAAATCGAGGCTTAAAAGAAGAAAGCGGTACGAATAATACCCCTAAAAATGGCTGGCTCCTAGCTTTTTTTGTGCGTCAGACTAAGCCTATTTTTCAAAGTGAACTAGAGAACATTTTCCATTTACCTAAGTCCACATTAGCTGATATGATTCAGCTTTTGGAGAAGGAAGAGCTTATAAAAAAGGTTCCTTTTGAAGAAGATGGAAGAAAAAAACAGATTGTAGTCACAGATAAAGGCCGAGAAATTAACCTCATTACTGAAGCTCAGATAATGGAGGTTGAGGATTGTATGACCAAAAATATCTCTGATGAAGAGATTGAAATGGTTGTTACGGTTCTCGAAAAGATGCAGCAAAATGTCAGAAGCTATAAATCATATATTACTATAAAAAAGGAGGACTAGAGATTGGTTAAGAGATTATTGCGGGAGACTAAAGAGTACACTCTTTCAGCAGTGCTCACCCCTGTATTCATGATTCTCGAGGTAGCAATGGAAATGATTATTCCACTTCTTATTGCAGATCTTGTTGATAAGGGCGTGGAAGCTGGAAACATGAGTGAGATTTATCGCATTGGTGGATATATGCTTATCTGTGCGGTAATAGGCCTCTTTGGAGGTGTTATGGGAGGCGTTCTTGGCTCAAAGGCATCTGCAGGTCTTGCTAAGAACCTACGTAATAAGATGTTTGAGAACATTCAGACCTTTTCATTTGAGAATATTGATAAGTTTTCAACAGCAGGTCTTGTAACACGTCTTACAACAGATGTAACAAACGTGCAGAATGCATTTATCATGATTCTTAGAATGGGCTTTAGAGCACCGGTAACAGTTATTGTGGCAATGATTCTTTCGTTTAAAATCAATGCCAGACTTGCATCTAACTTCCTTATTGCTATGATAATTATCCTTGTATTTATGGGGTTTGTTATGGCAACAACAAGAAAGCTATTTGAAACACTGTTTAGAAAATATGATGATTTGAATGCATCAGTTCAGGAAAACATCACAGGAATTAGAGTAGTTAAGGCTTATGTAAGAGAGACTTTTGAGAAGACTAAATTTACATCAGCAAGTCAAGGTATCTACAAAGCAGCTACAAGCGCAGAGAAGATGATTGCAACAACAATGCCAATGATGAACTTTGTTGTATATGTATGTATCATCCTAATCAGCTGGTTTGGCGCACACTTCATCGTTGTGGATGGAACTCTTACAACAGGTGAGCTTGTATCACTTTTCTCATACTGCATGAATATTCTTATGTCACTGATGTTCTTCGCTATGATTTTCATCATGATTACAATGTCAGTAGCCAGTGTAAAGCGTATCTACGAGGTACTTGAGGAAAAGACAACCATCACTAATGGTGATAATCCTATATATGAAGTTCCAGATGGTTCTATCCAGTTTAAGGATGTAGTATTTGGCTACAACAAAACAGCTGAAAGACCAGTACTTGACCATGTGAATCTTGAGATTAAATCAGGTGAGACCATCGGTGTGTTAGGTGGAACAGGTTCAGCAAAATCAACACTTGTATCTATGATTTCTCGTCTATATGATGTGGATGAAGGTGAGGTAATTGTTGGTGGTCATAATGTAAAGGATTATGATGTAGAGACAATCCGAAATCAGGTTTCTGTAGTGCTTCAGAACAACGTGCTTTTCTCTGGAACTATTGCAGAGAACCTTCGCTGGGGTGATAAGGATGCCACAGATGAAGAGGTAAAGCGTGCAGCAAAGCTTGCTTGCGCAGATGAATTTATTGAGAAGTTCCCAGATGGCTACGATACTTATATCGAGCAGGGTGGAACTAACGTATCTGGTGGACAGCGTCAGAGACTATGTATCGCCAGAGCCCTTCTTAAGAAACCAAGGATTCTTATTCTCGATGATTCAACATCAGCTGTAGATACAGCAACTGATGCAAGCATCAGACGTGCTTTCAGGGAAGAGATTCCAAACACAACAAAGCTTATTATCGCACAGCGTATCTCATCTGTTATGGATGCAGATAGAATCATCGTTATGGATGACGGTAAGCTTAACGATTTCGGAACTCATGATGAGCTGATGGCTAGAAACGAGATTTATAGAGAAATCTTTGAGCAGCAGACAGGCGCCGGCAGCGGCGACTTCGATAAAACTACGGAAGGAGGCGAGGACTAATGCCTAGAGGACCACAACCAGGTTCAGTACCAAAGCTGACAAAAGAACAAAAGGCCGCTAGACGTGGAGTGCTTGGCCGCCTTGTAAAATATGTTGGTGGAAGATATCCAATCCACTTAGTAGCAGTAATAATCTGCATCTTCCTTTCGGTAATCTGTAATGCCAAGGGAACAGCATTTATGCAGCAGCTTATCGATTCCTATATCCTTCCAATGCTTGACAGCGGAAGTAAGGATTTTGGCCCACTTAAGGATGCAATCTTCCATCTGATTGGATATTATGCAGTAGGTATTGCAGCAACATTTGCATACAACTGGATAATGATTTTCGTTGGGCAGGGAACACTTAGAGACCTTCGTGATGAAATGTTTGAGAAGATGGAGGATTTGCCAATTCGCTACTTCGATACACATGCACACGGCGACATTATGTCTATCTACACAAACGATATTGATACACTTAGACAGATGATTTCACAATCGTTCCCTCAGATGTTTAACAGTGCAATCACTATCGTAACAGTGTTTGTATATATGTTACTTCTTTCACCTACACTTACAGGTGTTACAATTGCTATGATTGTGGTAATCATCCTAATTACAAAGACACTTGCGGGTACATCAGGAAAGTATTTCCGTGAACAGCAGAAGGCACTTGGTGCAGTAAACGGAAATATAGAAGAAATAATGAATGGTCAGAAGGTAGTTAAGGTATTCTGCCATGAGGATGAAGTAATTGATAAGTTTAAAGAGCTTAATGAGAAGCTTTATGATAATGCATACAGAGCTAACAGACTTGCAAATTGCTTGGGTCCAGTAAACGCCCAGCTTGGTAATGTAAACTATGTTATCTGTGCTGTTGTTGGTGGAACACTTGCTCTTAACGGTTGGACAGGTCTTACTCTTGGAGCGCTTGTATCATTCCTTCAGTTTACCCGTTCATTTATCATGCCTATCATGCAGGTATCACAGCAGTTCCAGTCTATCGTACTAGCAATGGCTGGTGCCGAGCGTGTATTTGGCCTCATCGACGAGAAGCCAGAGACAGACGAAGGATATGTAATGCTTGTAAATGCCAAGGAAGAAAATGGTGAGATTGTTGAGTGCGAGGAGCGTACAGGAATGTGGGCTTGGAAGCACTACCACAAGGCAGAAGGTACCACAACTTACGTGAAGCTTACTGGTGATATCGTATTTGATGATGTGGATTTTGCTTACAATCCAGATAAGACAGTACTTCACAACATCAAGCTGTTCGCTACACCAGGCCAGAAGATAGCCTTTGTTGGCGCAACAGGTGCTGGAAAGACTACTATCACAAACCTTATCAACAGATTCTACGATATTGCAGATGGTAAGATTAGATACGACGGTATCAATATCAACAAGATTAAGAAGGCGGATTTACGTCGTTCACTTGGTATCGTACTTCAGGATACACACCTGTTTACAGGAACTATCGCAGACAATATCCGCTATGGAAAGCTTGATGCTACAGAAGAAGAGGTAATTGCAGCAGCTAAGCTAGCTAATGCAGATAGCTTTATCCGTAGATTGCCACAGGGCTATAACACAGTAATCAAGGGTGATGGCGGAAACCTTTCACAGGGACAGAGACAGCTGCTTGCTATTGCACGAGCTGCCATCGCAGACCCACCAGTACTTATCCTTGACGAGGCTACATCATCTATTGATACCCGTACAGAAAAGATTGTACAGGATGGTATGGATAAGCTGATGCATGGACGTACCACATTTGTTATCGCTCACAGACTTTCAACTATCAGAAACTCAGATTGTATCATGGTTCTTGACCAGGGCCGTATTATCGAGCGAGGCAATCATGAGGAACTAATCGCTGAGGGTGGTAAGTACTACCAGTTATATACAGGAAAGATTCAGAATGCTTAAAATAAAGGTTGTAGTTGATAGAAATATCAACTACAACCTTTTTGTGAACTTGGTTACTTAAAAATTTATTATATGATATAATGAGCTTAAGTTTTTTGAAGGTAAATGTAGGTATTATTTAGGGGAATAGTTAGAAAATATGGAGATAAGGACGATAAATAAGGAGAGACTAATGTCCACAGATGAGAAAATCGCTAGTGTATCAGCCTCGTTTGCGATGGAAGATATGATTCTGACACCTCAGGAGCTAGAGCGAGGTAGGATGATTATCGAGAACGAAGTTGATGTAGAGGATGTAGTCCGTGAGATTACATCCAGGTATGTTTCAGTAGGATAAGCCTATGATGGATGAATATTACCGTTATGAGTACGAAGATAACGGCCAGTACTGTTATCCACACACTCATATCCTTAAGAACAAATTGGATATTCGCGATAAGGATGAGCTCTTTAAGGTAGAACAGGAGCTTAGTTCAGCGCGTTATTTTGAAATCGTCAAGCGACCTATTGCTGGCGATTTTTCTTTACAGCATTTGCAGGCCATTCATCGTTATCTATTCCAGGATATCTATGATTGGGCTGGGGAAATTCGTACAGTTGATATATCGAAGGGCACAATTTTCTGCCTGACACAATTCATAGAAATCGAATTCAAAAAGGTACAGGAGTGGATAATTCAGAATAATTATCTTTTGGATGTGGATGACAAGGTAGTTATGTCTAAAAGACTGGCATATCTGATTGGCGAGATTAACATGATTCATCCATTCAGAGAGGGTAATGGTAGAGCCCAGCGTGTATTCATAGAATATATCTGCAAGAATAGTCAGCACTTCGATATTGATTTTTCAAAGACTACTAAGAATGATATGATACTTGCCAGCAAGGAAAGCTCTGTGTTGAATTATGCGCCTTTTGAAGAGCTATTATATAAGTGTTTAGTAGAAATCTAATGCTAATTTATTAACATCTAATTCATAGAAAATTCATAGTTATAACGCGAGTTGTCTGTAAACTTAATAATGAGATTTTCCGATAATGATAATGTAGTGGAATGCCTATGTCTATTTTTTGTATGCAAAAATCACTACAAAATCACATGGAAAGATGTTAGAAATGGGTTCTAGCAAAGGGGATTGGCTTATGAACAACAGATTAGATTTCTTCAAAAGAATAACAGCCTTCTTGTTAGTGCTGTTGCTTGTAACAACCATGATGGGAGATGATTTCTTCTCACTGGCTACAAGCGATGAAATTGTTACGGAGGAAAATGCAGAAGGGACAGACGCAAATGCTGAGCCGGATGATACATCTGTGCCTGAAACTGAGGATGTTGTAACTGAACCAGTTGAAGGAGAGGAACCAGGAACTGCTGAAATAACAGAGGAAGCAAGTCCTGTGCAGCCAGAGCTTCAAGAAGCTTCAGAAACTCCAGCAGATAATGAGCCAGTGCTTGACGAGAATGGAAATCCAATAATAACAGAAGAACAGCCAATACCAGAGACTCCAGAAAAAACTGATGAGTCTAATAATGATGAGATAAAAACCCCTGAGCCAGAGAAAATAGATGTTATAGTAGAAAACGATAAAAAGGATGATTTAGCAGAGGAAGATGAAAATAAAGAACAGCCAGCTGTTGACGGGGAAATTAAGGAAGAAGTAATTGAAGGCGAAGAGAAAGATCCTACAAAAGAAGAAGTAGATAAGGATAAAGATAAAGATAAAGAAAAGCCTGAGGAAGAAAATAATGTATGCGAGCATAAGTGGGAATATGTGTCTAATAACGACGGCACACATAAGAAGTTTTGCACTGAGTGTGATGAAATAACAGATGAAACCTGTGAATACAACGAAGAAGGAGTATGTATTCATTGTGGTTATGCCTTAGAGAAGGATGAACTTGAGCTAGAATATGTAGAGCAGGAAAAGGAAGTTGATGGTGTTACATTGGTTATCTCTGGCTGGATGCCAGAAGGAGCTGAAGTAACAGTTAGAAATGTAAGCACAGAGTTTGCTGAGTATTATCTTCAGCAGCTGGGTGAAGGTGAGTATCAGATTTTTAAGGCATATGATATAAACATCTATGACACAGATGGAAAAAAGTATCAACCACAGGATGACGGTAACGCTGTAAAGATTACTGTTAAGAATGTAGAAG
>JAGBJE010000179.1 GCA_017934625.1 Pseudobutyrivibrio sp.
CGCGAGTATGCAGACCTTTGCAAGCTCATGGGCGACAATGCTGAAGCTGACAGAGTTTTAGCTGAGGTTGATAAGATGATTAAAGCCATTGAGAAGGATGGCTGGGACGGTGATTGGTTCGTAAGAGCTTATGATGCATACAGCCACAAGGTTGGTTCTAAGGAATGTGACGAAGGTCAGATTTACATCGAGCCACAAGGTATGTGTGTAATGGCTGGTGTTGGTATCGAGGATGGCAAAGCTAAGAAAGCCCTTGATTCAGTTAAGGAAAAGCTTGATACAAAGTATGGTGTTATGATTCTTCAGCCAGCTTACACAAGATATCATCTTGAGCTTGGTGAAATCACATCATATCCACCTGGATACAAGGAGAATGCTGGAATCTTCTGCCACAACAATCCATGGATTTCTATTGCTGAAACATGTATAGGACGTGGCGATAGAGCTTTCGAAGTTTACAAGAAGACTTGTCCATCATACATTGAGGACATTTCTGAGATTCATAGAACTGAGCCTTATGTTTACTCACAGATGGTAGCAGGAGCTGATGCCAAGTTCCACGGTGAGGCTAAGAACAGCTGGCTTACAGGAACTGCTGCATGGACATTTACAAATATCTCTCAGTACATCCTTGGAATTTATCCTACACTTGAGGGACTTTCAGTTAATCCATGTATTCCAGCAGAATTTGGTGATTTCAATATCACACGTGTTTACCGCGGTGTAACCTACAATATTGAAATCAAGAACCCTAACAAGGTTCAAAAGGGCGTTGCATCACTTACAGTAGACGGCGTAGAGGTTGCAGGAAATGTAATCCCATTCGATGGAAGCAAGAAGACAGTAAGTGTAGTAGCAACTATGAAGTAGCTTCTTTTTCTTCATTTAATAATATTATTCTCCTTCTATGAAAGAGCCAGGCATTGACATGTCTGGCTCTTTTGCTTAATAATTATCCTTATGAATCGAACACTAACTTATGAAATAACAACTAAATACGATGGATTTCAGATAGATAAATATTTAAAGACGCAAGGCTATTCTTCCGCCAATATCACTGCTATTAAAAAGATGCCTAATAACGTTGTAATTGACGGTGAGTGGGTACATATGAATCGAGAGCTTGTGGCTGGGGAAGTGTTGACTGTGAATATATCTGAAGAGGATTCTTCCGAAAAGATTCCACCTGTAAAGATGGATTTGGATATTGTATATGAGGATGAAGATATCATTGTAATAAATAAGCCTGCCGGGCTACCAATACATCCTAGTCTTAATCATTACGAGGATTCACTGGCTAATGGCCTGGCTTATTATTATAAGGCACAGGGTAAGGCTTTTATATTCCGCTGTGCAAATAGGCTTGATAAGAATACATCAGGATTAACTGTTGTTGCTAAGCATCTGGTTAGCGCTAATATCTTATCTACAATGGTTAAGAACAGGGATTTTCATAGGGAATACTATGCCATAGTTCGTGGCAAGCTAGATGAGCTCGAGGGCACTATTGATGCTCCTATCGGACGTGTGAATGATTCTATTATTACCAGATGTGTGGATTATGAGCACGGTGAGAGGGCCGTTACACATTACAAGGTGATAGATGAAAAAAATGGGCACAGCCTGGTTGCAATTCATCTTGAAACAGGAAGAACCCATCAGATTAGGGTGCATTTTAAGTATATTGGGCATCCACTGATTGGGGATCATTTGTATAATCCGGATTTTGAGTGGATGGATAGGCAGGCGTTACATTCACGGAGGATTGAGTTTAGGCATCCGATAACAAAACAGGCAATGGAGTTTGTGGCTCCATTGCCTGAGGATATGCGAAGGCTTTTTTAATTTAAAGACTCTTTTAAGTCTTCGTATTCGCGGTTGATTTCGGCGACGGTGGCGGTGTCGCCAGATTCGCCGTCTGGATGATAGATTTTAATTAAATCCTTATAGCGCTTTTTGAGCGCTTTCTTATCAGAAACACCAGAAAAGAACATCTCTCCGTGGACGATGTTATCCTGCTCCTGGTATGGTTCTATGTAGCTTGATTGTACGTGCTCATAGAACTTTTTCTTTCTTTCGAATTGCTTCTTGTCTTCAGCAAGCCTCTGGGTCTCTGTAATTAACAAATCCCATTTTAACTGAAACTGCTTTTCTTGCTGTTCGAGAGCGTGAATACGCGCTTCATACTCTCTTCTTTCCATTAGCAAATCGTTCCATGCTTTTTCTAGCTCTTTATGTCGGTCCTCAAGTGATTGCATGTCGATGTTGCTTTGACATGTGAGATCCTTTGCCATAATAACTCTCCCGTAAAACTCAATAACTTGGGTTAGGCCAATCATTAACAACTATATATTGTGTATCAATACCTGAACCTATCTTGATTATACTAAACATAGTATAGCTTGTAAATTACAATATCAGGCTTATCTTTTGTACACAATGCCGGATAAAGGAGTCAGCTCCACATGGAGATTTCCTCCCTCAACTTTTATATCGGTAGGCATTATTGAATAACCAACCTCATTGGTCAAAATCGCACGCTCCAAATTGCAATTCATAGGAACCCCGGCAATCCATACTGGAATATCCACAGTGATAGTATTTGTATTGGAGTTTATCACCACAATCACCTGCTCGTTAGAAGTAAAACGTGCAAAACTGATGAATCCCTGTCCACAGTTAAGGAATCTAAAGGAGCCTTCCTTAATAGCCTTACTATACTTGTGAATCATTATCATATCCCTTGTGTAATCGATAAGATTATAATTACAATTGCCCCAAGGGAATGTACGTCTGCTGTCAGGGTCAGTGAATCCACATACACCTGCCTCGTCTCCATAATATAGTGTAGGAGCTCCTGGCCAAGTCATCTGAACCATCTCTGCCAGCTTCATTATAGGCACGCTAACGCCGTCCTCGGCAGCTCTAGCGCCCTTAGTGGCAAGACGCCCCACCACATGATTAGTACGGGTCAAAAATCTGGAATGGTCGTGGTTAGAAAGCTGATTCATGGAACAATACAATGATGGTGTCTTAAGACGAGCCATAAAATGTAGCATAGTATTCTTAAATCGCTCTCCATCCCCTATAGCACTAGGCTGGAACTCATCAGAATGCTTCTCCATACCTGTCAGGAAGAATGAAAGTGGTTCCATAAAGGCATCATAATTCATGATAGTATCCCACTGGTCTCCAGTAAGCCATGCACTAGGATTTCCATAATGCTCCGCCAGAATAATAGCATTAGGATTTGCAGATTTTACTGCATCCCTGAAATCGCGCCAGAATTTGTGGTTAAACTCCTCTGAATGTCCTAAATCAGCCGCAACATCCAGTCTCCAGCCGTCACAGTTATATGGTGGACTAACCCACTTTTTGCCAATACCCATTATGTATTTATATAGCTTCTCAGATGCCTCGTAGTTTAGCTTAGGCAATGTATCATGGCTCCACCAGCCATCATATGATTTATTATCAGGCCAACTGTCTTCAAAGAATCCAAAAAAATCATGGTAAGGACTGTCCTTGCTTTCGTATGCCCCAGGCTCGTAGCCCTCTTCCTTAGAATAAATCTTTTCCCTGTTAAGCCATTTGTTAAATGAACCACAGTGATTGAAAACGCCATCTATAATAACCCTGATTCCCTTATCATGGGCTTCGTTTACAAAATCAGCAAAGAACTGGTTACTAGCTTCCAGGTTCTCTTTGTTGGTAACTCTCAGCTTATATTTAGTGGCATGGGTATTATCGTAATCCCCATCCTTCAGACACTCTCCGCCATCATTTTTGATTACTGTAAAATGTGGGTCGATATAGTCATAATCAGATGTATCGTATTTATGATTAGATGGAGATACAAATAGTGGGTTAAAATAGATTACCTCTACGCCTAAGCTCTTAAGGTAATGCAGCTTTTGCCTAACACCCTCTAAGTCTCCACCGTAAAATCTACCTATATCAAGATTTGCGGGAATGCTATCCCAGTCTGTTACCCTTTGAACAGGGGCACCTACATAATGATATTCATTTGTTTCAACGTCATTGGATTTGTCGCCATTGTAGAATCTATCCACAAGGATTTGGTACATAACCGCACCTTTAGACCATGCTGGTGTGGAAAACCCTGGCATGATAGAAAAATCATAATGTTCTCGCAGGTCTCGCCACAGGCCAACCCTATCGTAATAATAGATGCCATAATCACCTACGATTTCAAAATGATATCTGAATTCTTTATCCTGTAGCTTAACATCACAAGAATAATAATCAAACTCTCCGCGTGTGCGCTCTAAATGCATCTTCTTGGCAGATTCAAGCTGCTTAGATACAAGAAAGGCATCCAGCTCCTCCTGATGGTAGACTCTTAGCCTTATAGTTACTAAGTCATAAGGCTCTGGTTCCATAGGGTGTCTGTATTCTGCTGTTCCATCTGAGTATATTGCCTGGATATTCATAACAAGCTCCCCTTCGAATATTTTTAGATAGTAAAAAAGACAGCTACGATCGCTGTCTTTTTAGGAGAAGGTATTTTTACTATGGGGTTAGTAAAAATTATATAATGTATTGGGGGGTTTTTACGATGTTTATTATATGGCCGTGCAACACTTAAGTGTGCACAAATATAACAAAACATCATAAATGTTTTTATGCATATTGCACTAAACATTCCCCATTTATTCCTTTTACAGCGATCACACTAGTATTTGAAAATTTATTTATGCTTCACTTGACTCAAATAAATTTTCAAATTCCTCTCTACCAATTCTTTCATTCTCTATTAATAGATTAGCACATTTATGCAAAATCTGTTCATTTTCTTTTAGAATTTTCACAGCTTTTTCATAACATTCATCGATGATTTTCTTAACCTCATCATCGATAGCCTTCGCTGTAGCATCGGAAAAGCCCTTTGTATGGGCGAGGTCACGACCTATAAATACTTCTTCGTCGTCATCGCCATAGTGAACCATGCCGATTGCCTTAGAAAATCCATATTTAGTAACCATATTCTTAGCCATCTGTGTGGCCTGCTTAATATCGTTTGATGCACCCGTAGTTACATCATCAAATATAAGCTCCTCTGCAACCCTGCCACCTAATGAAACAATGATATTCTGGGTCATCTTGCCCTTAGTATTAAACATATCATCGTTTTCATCTATTGGCATAGTGTATCCTGCGGCGCTTGCGCCTGTAGGAATAATTGAAACTGTATATACCGGTCCAACATCAGGAAGCACATGGAAAAGGATTGCATGTCCTGCTTCATGATAAGCAGTGATTTTCTTTTCCTTTTCAGAAACAACCCTGCTCTTCTTTTCCTTACCGATTCCTACCTTGATGAAGGATTTCTTAATATCCTCCTGTAGGATGTATGCTCTATCCTCACCTGCTGCAAGGATTGCAGCTTCGTTAAGAAGATTCTCCAGGTCTGCACCCGTAAAGCCTACTGTGGACTGAGCCACCTGCTTAAGATCAACATCCTCAGCCAATGCCTTATTAGCAGCGTGTACTTTAAGGATTTCCTCACGGCCCTTAACATCAGGACGGCCTACATAAACCTTTCTATCGAAACGTCCTGGACGCATGATAGCCTGGTCTAATATATCAACACGGTTTGTGGCTGCCATTACGATGATGCCTTCATTTACGCCAAACCCATCCATCTCTACAAGAAGCTGATTAAGTGTCTGTTCACGCTCATCATGGCCGCCGCCCATACCAGTACCTCTTCTACGGGCAACTGCATCTATCTCATCGATAAATACGATACAAGGGGCATTCTGCTTAGCCTCTTCAAACAAATCACGAACACGGCTGGCACCAACACCAACAAACATCTCAAC
>JAGBJE010000180.1 GCA_017934625.1 Pseudobutyrivibrio sp.
TATGTGATTTCTGTCCGTCGGACCAGAGATTTGCTTACAGCTTCCTTCAGATTCCACCTCACGATGAACACCCTTGCTGTTCAGCTATACACTTCCCACTATCTGGGCGTGTTCGGGACTTTCACCCGTTAGAGCGCGCCCATGGCGCGCAAACTAAAAAATAGAAACCCTTTCGGATTTCTATCTTCTATGCCCTCTATATATTCTTTGTACCTCTTGCTCTATCTGATTCTCACTCGGCATATTCTCCTCTATCTTAGAGCCAATATCCAACCTATCAACTAATCGGTCAACTGTTCTGTCTATTGCTCCGGTTAAGATTTTCTTATCATTGTCATTTAGCTGAAACCAATGTCCACGCATCATTTCATCAATAGCTCTGTAAATTGGTTCTACAAGCCATTCTTTCAATGTGTCAAAAATCTCTCTTTTGATAAATCCAAGCATATTGGATACGAGGTTCTTTTGCACAGTCTCTACAATCTCCTCTTTCGCTTCTTCAAGAACCTGCTGACCTTCCTCTGTCTCTAATAGTCTAGCAGGATCTTGAAGTAGCTCCTTATGTCGTTGCACCAACTCATTATATCCCAAGATATGTCTTCCATCCTTATCTTTGTATCCATCTCTTAACGCCTCATACTCATCCCACATCTTTGAATACTTATCTTCGATACTTGCTACTTCTGTAGTCTTTTCTTCCTTTGCTTGCTCCAAATCTTTTATATCAGCTCTTAATTCCGAATGCTTTTCTTCCAATTCTGAAACACCCCTGAATATATCTCCCGAAAAGTCTGGGTCTCCGTTTATCAAAAAATCTTTTTCACACTTCAAATCTGCAATCGACCAATCTTCAAAAGGCATATCATACGCAGAGTCTTTGCCATTACCATTGATTAGATATGTCTTTTCTTCTTCCAATTCCTCAACCTCTTCACGAGCTTTCTCTACCATTTGCTCCGCTTTCACCTTTGCCTCTTCCACAATCGCATCCTTTTCTTCCATGGCTCTTTTATACAACGCCACCGGCAAATGTTGTTTCTCTCCATCTTTATAAGCTCTGGTGTATTTATGACGTTTCAAAATCGGTTCCATGATATTGTCCTTGATATCATCCTGCCATCTTGTCATAGATAGGCGGTCTCCCTTTTTCTCTGAACGCTCAAAGCCATCACAAGCCAATGCCTTTGTAAGTGATACCTGATGCGATAATCCTTGCTTATATCCCTCTCCAATCGGCTGAACTAGGATATGCATATGTGGTGTTCCCATAGGCTCATCCATATGCACCGTAGCAAGAATAATCCTCATATGAGGATAGGATGATTGATAGGATTGAATGAACTCCTCAAACATCGCATGCACTTCCTTACGGAGCTTAGGCTTCTTTACCACTTCGTTAACATCCATAGTTTGGTGGTCACCAAACTGTATTACATACTCATATGCAAGCTGACCGGCTGTGTAATTCTGTCTTGATTTCTGCATATTATTTTGCTCTTCAATGTAGTCCGATGCATAATCATAAGACTTCATTCTATCACTTCTACGTTGCTTGGCATTGTATTCTTCAATATAAGGTTTCATATATTCGTTTGTATATTCCGCAAGAGATTTTCCACCGAGTTCATTTATCAAAACTGCGTTGTATATCGACATAGATGGGTCAACATTGTTCGGCGTATATTCTCTTAGGTCATGTTCTATTGCAGTTTTTCCTCTGCTTACAGATACTGTTTGTGCACTTGCTGGCATCTAATTCCTCCTCTCTGTTCTGTAATTTTGGTGAGTCCATAACTGGCTCTGACAGTTATGGCTCAATACCAGACTTGACATCCTACGGACATCAAGTCGTATTTCGCTCCTGTGCGGAGTGCACAAAGCTGCCGCCTTGACTGCATCTCATAGGGCGTTGCCCTGGCGATGCCTTACCCATTCTCAATGGGAGTTACACTCCCAGGCGAAGCCTTCCCTTGTGCAATCATTGTCTATCGACTATCAGTAAGCTGATACTCGAAGCCAATGATTTTGTCGTCGCACACCATCCGCTTTCTTCCTTGGCTATACTTACAAGTACGTGCCACGTACTTGTTATATATCGCTCAAAGTGAAAATCTCTCTACCATCGAAAGCTCGTAGGTACTCCTTTTGCATCGAGATATTTTTGGCGTGCTTCCTCTTTCTCCGCATCCGTTGGAGCTGTTTTATATGTACTGTATAATTGTCGCAATGCCACAGCATCCAACTTCCTATTTAGTTCTTTCTTTATCTCTTCACAATCCACTTCCATATCAAGCACAAAACATTTTACGAGCGTAATAAAAAGCCTCTGTGATATCTGAATTTGTTTCTCTTTCATACGTTCCTCCCAAAATCAAGAATGCAAGGTTGCAAGATTGCAATGTTATATATACTTTGCATTCTTGCACTCTTGCAATCTTCCCTACTCATATCAAAAACCCCAATGCCATTTGTCGCCAACTTTGGTAGCTGTTATTTCCAACTCTTCTTTGGCGGTAAATAGCGTACGTCTTTTAATACCATCCACTTCTGCTGCTTCAAAGATTTCTGTACTAGGCTTTGGACCATCCGACAGAAACTCTGTTAGAAAATCTTTGGCTGCTTTCAGCTTTGTAACCTTTGGTTCTCCACTAAGTAATTCCTCTACGGTCAGTTCGATAGGCCCTTCCCACATAAAACCATTGTCTTTGTCTAATCGAAAGGCAATCGACTGTCCTTCCGGTGCAAGACTGCTTTTATCGTGTGCAATCACTCTGCAGGTAGGGTCATCCTTTACCCTACCGACAATCAACACACTTCTTGCAGTTGCTTGAAAGTCGATAGAGCCAAGTCCTCTGTACGTAGATTTACTACCACTTGCTTTGTTCATATGCCCGATAAGGATGATTGCACAGTTGTATTTCTCAGCTAAATCACCTAAGTGTTTCATTACTGGACGTATCTCATTTGCACGGTGCATATCCACTCCAGAGCCAAGATATGCTTGGATAGGGTCAAGTATCACAAGCTTCGCTCCAGTCTGCTTTATCGCCTCTTCGATGCGTAAATCTGACATGCTAAGTCCTTGCTCTGATTCATCAATGACAAGCACCCTCGAACAATCTGCTCCTGCAGCCTCCAATCTCGGTTTTACTGTGTCTGCCAATCCATCTTCCGCAGTCTGATAGATAACGTTCACAGGTTCACGTTCCTGATCATCCTCCGGAAGCTTCTCTCCTTTGGTCAAAAGTGCTGCTATCTGCAACACTGCTGTTGTTTTACCTTCCCCCGGGTCGCCTTGTATAATCGTTAGCTTCCCATAAGGGATATATGGATACCAAAGAAACTCTACTTTCTTGGTTTCCACATCTGCCATGTTAATAATCTTTAAATTGTCCATTGTTATTCCATCATTTCCTTTCTCTAAATTGCGTAAAATCCTTTAAAATCAACAAAAACGGTTGATAGACGGAATAACCTCTGCTATAATTATCTTGTTGAGAGATAACAGAGGTTATAGCGTTATCAGTTGAGTCTTTATGGTTGCCGCCATTAAGACTCTTTTTTATTTCTTCTGTTTGCATCAAGAAGCATCGCCACCTTCTTCTGTTCATTCGGATATAAATGTCCATAGGTGTTAATCGTAATCTTAATATCCCTATGCCCTAATCGTTCCTTAATCAAAATAGGTTCGATACCTTGGTTAATCAGATATGCGACATGTGAATGTCTAAGGTCATGCACACGAATATCCTTTACTCCTGCTTTTGCAATCTGACGTTTCAATTTATTCTGTACCGCTCTTGCACAGATTGGAAACAATCGCTCATCATCCGGAAATCCATATTTCTTATCACAGAACTCTTTAATCGCATCCCTTAAGAACTCCGGAATATCGATTGTACGAATTGATTCCGGTGTCTTTGGTGTCGTAATTACATCTTTTCCATCAATACGATAATAGGTCTTTGTGATATGCAATTTACAGTTCACGAAATCAAAATCCCCTTTTGTGAGTGCAAGCATTTCCCCTTCTCGAATACCTGTCCAAAATAAAATCTCAAACATTAGATAATAGTGGTCGCTTTCATCCATTGTCTCAAGAAATGTCTCATACTCATCCACCGTCCAAAATGTCAAACTTCTAGGAGCATCCTTTCCCATGCGTTTAACCTTTTTACATGGATTATTACTCAAATCATAAACATTCATTGCATGAGTAAATAAACTCGTCAGCTGATTGTTAATCATTCGCAAATAGCTTTCTGAATACCCTTTCTTATACATCTCATTCTGCCACTTGATGATTTGAGGAGCCGTGATATCACACATCTTCATGTCTCCAAAGTATGGAATAACATGTCGCTCCATCATCTGCTTTTTACTTCTGACACTTCTCTCCTTAAGTTCGTTCTGCTTATCCTCAAAATACTGTTCCATGAAGTCCTTTAGGAGCATATTCATGTCGCCTTGTTCCTTTAAGGTTCTTTCGTTTTCATACAATTTAGCCTCTCGCATGGTTTTAAATCCACGTTTCTTACGTCTCTTCTTTTTGCCATACATGTCTACCTCGTACCACTGGGCAACCCATGTTCCCGTTGTTTTGTCTTTACAAGCCATAATCTTCCTCCTTTCTACGATGCTTCAAAGCCATAAAATTTTTCTGCGAAGAATTTGCGTGGCACTTTGCCAGCTTCTACTTCGTATCCCATGGATGCAAGTTCAAGATTTAATTTCTTGATAACCTTGTATGCATGGTCTCTGGAACATTCCAGATAGTCCTTAACATCATCTGCCGTTAATAAATACTTTGTACGATTCATGGTCTCACCTCCTTTTTGAAATGTACGATTTTCGTACTGTTTATATTGTCATTATAGTGTACGAATTTCGTACTGTCAATCATTTTTCGTACATTTTTAAATTTTCTATGTACTTTTTTCGTACACCATGTTATAATCCATAAGTAGAAAGGATGGTGTTAGCCATGGGAGACGGACAAAGATTAAAGGAAATCCTTCAACAGAAAGGTAAAAGTGTACGTTGGGTTGCGAGAGAAACCACTATAAGCCCAACGACTATATACTCAATCATTCAAAAAGATACTTCTATTCGTTTTGATTTCGCATTACGAATTGCCAATGCTTTAGGTATCGAAGTATCTGAGATTTGCTCAGATGCATCTCTCAATTCAGAGAATTGGGACAAAAACGATTCTATCACTCTACCAGAACTTCCATCCGGCATGGATGAAATTTTGGATGGGAACCGAATCAAACGATACCTCAAAAATACCTTATATCCACTTATGTGTTTGTTTGGGAAAAATAATATGCCTAAATTAGATGAACATCTGACAAACTACTATCAGTTATCAGATGAAGGCAGAAATGATGTAGACCAATATATCAAAGCACAGCTGTCTATCAAGAGAGACCCTGACCGTGCAGCTGATATAAAGAAAATAACAAAATGGTAGGAATTGAATCCCTTAAGTGTCAAAACTTAGGGGATTTTTTATGTCCAAAGATTGACGAACACAAGTATTATCACGTATCATGGAGCCATTTTGGAGCCACTAATCAAAATTTATTACGTGCAAACGTAAAAAAGGCTCTCCGTGTAAAACACGGAAAGCCTTATAATTACTAGCTTTGTGACACTATCAATTGAAATTATTCAACGATAGTAGCAACTCTACCAGAACCTACAGTACGTCCACCCTCACGGATAGCGAATGTAAGACCCTGCTCCATAGCGATTGGGTGGATGAGCTCGATTGTCATCTCTACGTTATCGCCAGGCATGCACATCTCTGTACCTGCTGGAAGCTCGCAAACACCTGTAACGTCTGTTGTTCTGAAGTAGAACTGTGGACGATAGTTGTTGAAGAATGGAGTATGACGACCACCTTCATCCTTTGTAAGAACGTAAACCTGAGCTGTGAACTTTGTGTGGCATGTTACAGTACCTGGCTTAGCAAGTACCTGTCCACGCTGGATCTGGTCACGGTTAACACCACGAAGAAGTGCACCGATGTTATCACCAGCCTGAGCCTCATCAAGAAGCTTACGGAACATCTCGATACCAGTTACAACAGTCTTCTGTGTATCTTCCTTGATACCGATGATTTCAAGTTCGTCGTTAAGGTGAAGAACACCACGCTCTACTCTACCTGTAGCAACAGTACCACGACCTGTGATTGTGAATACGTCCTCTACTGGCATAAGGAATGGCTTATCTGTCTCACGCTGTGGATCTGGGATGTAAGAATCAACAGTATCCATAAGTTCCATGATCTTGTCGCCCCACTCGCCGTTTGGATCCTCAAGAGCCTTAAGAGCTGAACCCTTAACGATTGGGCAATCGTTGAAGTCATACTCTTCAAGCTGCTCTGTAACTTCCATCTCTACGAGCTCGATAAGCTCCTCATCATCAACCATATCACACTTGTTAAGGAATACAACGATGTAAGGTACACCTACCTGACGAGAAAGAAGGATGTGCTCCTTTGTCTGAGCCATAACACCGTCAGTTGCAGCTACTACAAGGATAGCGCCATCCATCTGAGCAGCACCTGTAATCATGTTCTTTACATAATCAGCATGGCCTGGGCAGTCAACGTGTGCATAGTGTCTCTTCTCTGTCTGATACTCAACGTGAGCTGTAGAAATTGTAATACCTCTCTCACGCTCTTCTGGAGCCTTATCGATGTTCTCGAAATCTACCTTAGCGTTACCAGCTACTCTCTCAGCAAGTACCTTTGTGATAGCTGCTGTAAGAGTTGTTTTACCGTGATCTACGTGTCCGATAGTACCAATGTTACAATGTGGTTTGGTTCTGTCAAAATGCTCTTTTGCCATTTTTAAAAATCCTCCTTAAAATACCGCCCCTATTTGGGCATAGTTAGTTCTAAACTCTCAGTACTTTCGATTATATCGAAAGTACTGAGGTTTTTCAACTATTTTCATTTATTTCATAACCAATAGGCTATTATTTAGAGTGATTAGAGATAATCTGCTCCTGAACGTTCTTTGGAACTGGCTCATACTTCTCGAAGAACATTGAGTAGTTACCACGTCCCTGTGTAGATGAACGAAGCTCTGTAGAGTAACCGAACATCTCTGCAAGTGGAACAAGTGCTCTAACAATCTTACCGCCGCCGAGGTCGTCCATAGACTGAATCTGACCGCGCTTAGCGTTAAGAGATCCGATTACATCACCCATGTATTCCTCAGGCATAGTAACTTCAACCTTCATGATAGGCTCAAGAAGTACTGGAGCTGCCTTAGCCATAGCTTCCTTGAAGCACATTGAACCAGCAATGTGGAATGCCATTTCTGATGAATCGACTTCATGGTAAGAACCATCGTAAACGTCTGCTTCTACACCAAGAACAGGGAATCCGCAAAGGATACCAGCCTTAGCTGCTTCCTCGATACCCTCACCAACAGATGGGATGTATTCCTTAGGAATAGCACCACCAACTACTGAAGACTTAAATCTGAATGTCTCCTCAGCGTTAGCATCTATTGGAGTAAATCTAACCTTACAGTGACCGTACTGACCACGACCACCTGACTGCTTAGCATATTTGTATTCCTGATCAACAGGCTTTGTAAATGTCTCCTTGTAAGCAACCTGAGGTGCACCAACGTTTGCCTCAACCTTGAACTCTCTAAGAAGACGGTCAACAATGATCTCAAGGTGAAGCTCACCCATACCTGCGATGATTGTCTGACCTGTTTCCTGATCAGTGTGCTGACGGAATGTAGGATCCTCTTCAGCAAGCTTAGCAAGAGCCTCGCCCATCTTCTGCTGACCAGCCTTAGTCTTAGGCTCGATAGCAAGCTCGATAACTGGCTCTGGGAATTCCATAGACTCAAGGATAACTGGGTGCTGCTCGTCGCAGATTGTATCACCAGTTGTTGTAAACTTAAGACCTACAACAGCTGCGATATCACCAGAGTAAACCTTGTCTAACTCTGTACGCTTGTTAGCGTGCATCTGAAGGATACGACCTACACGTTCCTTCTTATCCTTTGTAGCATTGAGGCAGTATGAACCTGAGTTCAATGTACCTGAATATACACGGATGAAAGCAAGCTTTCCAACGAATGGATCAGCCATAATCTTGAATGCTAAAGCTGCGAATGGCTCATCATCTGATGAGTGCTTCTCAACTGGGTTACCATCTAAGTCTGTACCCTGGATAGCTGGTACGTCTGTAGGAGCTGGCATGTACTCAATGATAGCATCAAGAAGCTTCTGAACACCCTTGTTTCTATATGCAGATCCACAGCATACTGGGATAGCCTTACACTCGCAAGTTGCCTTACGAAGTACAGCCTTTAACTCATCAACAGAAGGCTCTTCACCCTCAAGATAAGCCATCATAAGATCATCATCTAACTCACAAATCTTCTCAACAAGCTCTGTGTGATAAAGTTCAGCATCCTCTGCCATATCAGCTGGGATGTCTGTGATAGAAATATCATCACCCTTATCATCGTTGTAGATGTATGCCTTCATCTCGAAAAGATCGATGATTCCCTTGAAATCATCTTCCTTACCGATTGGAAGCTGAAGAACGATAGCGTTCTTCTTAAGTCTATCACGGATCTGATCAACAGCTCCGTAGAAGTTTGCACCAAGGATATCCATCTTATTGATGAAAGCCATTCTTGGTACGTTATATGTGTCAGCCTGTCTCCAAACATTCTCTGACTGTGGCTCAACGCCACCCTTTGCACAGAAGACACCAACGGCGCCATCAAGTACACGAAGGGAACGCTCAACCTCAACAGTGAAATCTACGTGGCCTGGTGTATCAATGATGTTGATACGGTGCTCTAAAGCACCCTTCTTAGGCTTGCAGTTTTCCTGCTCAGTCCAGTGACATGTTGTAGCAGCTGAAGTGATTGTGATACCACGCTCTGCTTCCTGTTCCATCCAGTCCATGGTTGCAGTTCCTTCATGAGTATCACCGATTTTATAGTTAACACCAGTATAATAAAGAATACGCTCTGTAAGTGTAGTCTTTCCGGCATCGATATGAGCCATAATACCAATATTTCTGGTACGCTCAAGTGGATATTCTCTTCCTGCCACTGTTTGCCCCTCCTATTAGAATCTGTAATGAGCAAATGCCTTATTAGCTTCTGCCATTCTATGCATCTCTTCTTTTCTCTTTACAGCTGAACCTGTGTTACCAGCTGCATCCATAATCTCGTTTGCAAGACGCTCTTCCATTGTCTTCTCTGTACGTGTACGAGAGAACATTGTGAGCCATCTAAGGCCAAGGGCCTGACGACGATCTGGTCTAACTTCGATAGGTACCTGATATGTAGCACCACCGATACGTCTAGCCTTTACCTCAAGTACAGGCATAACGTTGTTCATAGCTTCTTCGAAAACCTCAAGTGCAGGCTTTCCAGTCTTTTCTGCGACTTTGTCAAATGCACCATATACAATCTTCTGAGCTACACCCTTCTTACCATCAAGCATGATGTTGTTGATAAGCTTTGTAACTACCTTGCTATTGTATATAGGATCTGCCAAAACGTCTCTCTTTTGAGTATGTCCTTTTCTTGGCACGATACTTCCCTCCTTAACTAAAATTTGTTAGATCAACGGTACTCACATGTATTACTATGTGTTCATGCGCTATTTATTCTATAGAGAAAAAATAACAACATTAACCAAAGTTTATGTGATATACAATAAAATTAATACCTAAGATTGGGTTTAACTGCTTATAATGAAAAAGCAGTTAAATTTTGCTTCGCAAAACACACATTTTGAATTTCATTCAAAATATGCGCCATTTACGAATTAAATAATCTTGATGATTATTTAATTCTACTTAGCGGCCTTAGGTCTCTTAGCGCCGTACTTTGAACGACCCTGCTTACGATTAGCAACGCCGGCTGTATCAAGTGTACCTCTGATTACATGATAACGTGTACCAGGTAAATCCTTAACACGACCACCACGAATCAAAACAACGCTATGCTCCTGAAGATTGTGGCCTTCGCCTGGAATGTATGATGTTACTTCAATTCCGTTTGAAAGACGAACTCTGGCAATCTTACGAAGAGCTGAGTTAGGCTTCTTAGGTGTAGCTGTCTTAACAGCTGTACATACACCACGCTTCTGTGGAGAAGAAGTGTTAGTAGGCTTCTTCTTAAGAGAGTTGTAACCTCTCTGAAGTGCTGGTGCTGTAGACTTCTTAACAGATGTCTGACGACCTTTTCTAACTAGCTGGTTGAATGTTGGCATTCTTTTTTACCTCCTAATTTATTTCTTCGCATGCAAAATTACATAGTTATCCTATTAGCGCATGCTAGAACATTATATTTCCTATATTTCAATATGTCAAGATAAAAAATGTGAAAAAATGGCCTTAGCAATTTGCCAAGGCCATTCAATATAAACAATTATTATTCTACATCAACAAGATCTTCAGCTATTTCAGCATCTGCATTCTCGTTCTCAAGAGCTTCCTGAGCCTCTGCCAACTGGTTATCAGTTGAAAGTGGGATGTTTGAATATCTCTTCATACCTGTACCAGCAGGGATTAGACGACCGATGATAACGTTCTCTTTAAGTCCGTTAAGTGGATCAATCTTACCCTTGATAGCTGCATCAGTAAGAACCTTAGTTGTCTCCTGGAATGAAGCTGCTGAAAGGAATGAGTTAGTAGCAAGGGCTGCCTTTGTGATACCAAGAAGCTCCTGAGTACCTGTAGCTGGCTCCTTACCTTCTGCTTCCATCTTCTCGTTAGCATCCTCAAAGTCAAGCCAATCAACAAGTGAACCTGGCATGAAGCCTGTATCACCAGCCTCGTCAACTCTGATACGCTTTAACATCTGACGGCAAAGTACTTCGATATGCTTATCGTTGATATCAACACCCTGTAAACGGTAAACACGCTGAACTTCACGGATTAAGTAATCCTGAACAGCTGACTTACCCTTAATAGTAAGGATATCATGTGGGTTTACAGAACCTTCTGTAAGCTCATCACCAGCTTCAAGTTCCTGTCCAGCAAGAACCTTGATACGTGAACCATAAGGAATTAAGTACTTCTCTACATCACCTGTCTCAGAGTTTGTAACAACAACCTCTCTCTTCTTTGTCTTAGAATCCTCTTCAATAGAAACTGTACCAGCAATCTCTGTGATGATAGCAAGTCCCTTAGGCTTTCTAGCCTCGAAAAGCTCCTCGACACGAGGAAGACCCTGTGTAATATCGTTACCAGCAACACCACCAGTATGGAATGTTCTCATAGTAAGCTGTGTACCTGGCTCACCGATAGACTGTGCAGCGATGATACCGATTGCTTCACCAACCTGTACGGCACGACCTGAAGCCATGTTAGCACCATAACACTTAGCACATACACCAACATGTGAACGGCAGTTAAGTACGTTTCTAATCTTAACCTTCTTAATTGGCTCGCCCTTATCATCAACACCACGCTCAATGATTGCAGCTGCACGCTTAGGTGTAATCATATGATTAGCCTTAACAATCATTTCGCCGTTAGCATCGTAGATAGAGTAGCAAGAGAATCTACCTGTGATACGGTCCTTAAGAGACTCAATCTCTTCACGACCATCCATGAATGCGTATACCCACATACCTGGGATTTCTCTGTCTGTACCAGCAACACAGTCAGACTCACGAATAATAAGCTCCTGAGCAACGTCAACCATTCGACGTGTCAAGTATCCTGAATCGGCTGTACGAAGAGCTGTATCAGAAAGACCCTTACGAGCACCATGAGCTGACATGAAGTACTCAAGTACATCAAGACCCTCACGGAAGTTTGACTTGATAGGAAGCTCGATAGTCTTACCTGTTGTATCAGCCATCAAACCACGCATACCAGCAAGCTGCTTGATCTGCTTATCAGAACCACGGGCACCTGAATCAGCCATCATGAAGATGTTGTTATACTTATCAAGACCATCAAGAAGGTCTTTTGTAAGCTCATCATCAGTCTCTTTCCATGTATCTACAACTTCACGGTAACGCTCTTCCTCTGTAATAAGACCACGCTTGTACTGACGTGTAATCTTATCAACTGTCTCCTCGGCCTGTGCAATAAGCTGTGGCTTCTGAGCAGGAACTGTCATATCTGAAATAGAAACTGTCATGGCAGCGATTGTTGAGTAGTGGTAACCCATTGCCTTGATATCATCAAGAACCTCTGCTGTCTTTGTAGCTCCGTGTGTATTAATAACTTTTTCAAGAATCTGCTTTAACTGCTTCTTACCAACATGGAAGTCAACCTCTGGTATAAGCTCATTCTCAGGCTTTGTTCTATCTACATAGCCAAGATCCTGAGGAATAATCTCGTTAAATAAGAGTCTTCCAAGTGTTGATGAAACATTACCTGTTACTACAGTACCATCAGCCTGCTTCTTAGAAACACGAACTGTAATACGAGCATGCAGTGTAAGAGCCTTATTCTCATAAGCTAAGATTGCTTCGTTAAGGTTCTTGAAAATCTTACCCTCGCCAAGCTCTTCTTTAGAGTCGCCTACTGTAGTACCACGCTCCTGTGTAAGGTAATAGATACCAAGTACCATATCCTGTGAAGGAACGGCAACAGGACCACCATCTGAAGGCTTAAGTAAGTTGTTAGGAGAGAGAAGCATGAATCTACACTCTGCCTGTGCCTCCTGAGTAAGTGGAAGGTGGACAGCCATCTGATCACCATCGAAATCGGCGTTGAAGGCTGTACATACAAGTGGATGAAGCTTGATAGCTCTACCTTCTACAAGGATCGGCTCGAAAGCCTGGATACCTAATCTATGAAGTGTAGGAGCACGGTTAAGCATAACAGGATGCTCTTTAATGACATCTTCAAGGATGTCCCAAACCTCTGGCTCAAACTTCTCTACCATCTTCTTAGCATATTTAATGTTGTGAGCCATTCCGTTGCCAACAAGCTCCTTCATAACGAAAGGCTTGAAGAGCTCGAGAGCCATCTCCTTTGGAAGACCACACTGGTAAATCTTAAGCTCTGGTCCAACGACGATAACTGAACGACCTGAGTAGTCAACACGCTTACCAAGAAGGTTCTGTCTGAATCGACCAGACTTACCCTTAAGCATGTCTGAAAGTGACTTAAGTGGTCTGTTACCAGGACCTGTAACTGGACGTCCTCTACGACCATTATCGATAAGAGCATCAACAGCTTCCTGAAGCATACGCTTCTCGTTACGAACGATGATATCAGGAGCACCAAGCTCTAACAGTCTACGAAGACGGTTGTTTCTGTTAATGATACGACGATATAAATCGTTAAGGTCTGATGTGGCAAAACGGCCACCATCAAGCTGTACCATAGGACGAAGATCTGGTGGGATAACAGGAATAACTGTCATAATCATCCACTCAGGTCTGTTTCCTGACTCACGGAATGCCTCAACAACCTCGAGTCTCTTAATGATACGTGAACGCTTCTGACCTGTAGCGTTATCTAATTCAATCTGAAGTCTAGTAGCTTCCTCATCAAGGTCAATTGCCTTTAAAAGCTCCTGAATAGCTTCAGCACCCATTCCTACTCTGAAGCCGTTACCATACTGCTCTCTAGCCTCCTGGTACTCAGCTTCTGTAAGAACCTGCTTGTACATAAGAGCTGTCTCACCTGCATCAAGTACGATGTATGATGCAAAGTAGAGAACCTTCTCTAATGTCTTTGGTGAAAGATCAAGAATAAGTCCCATACGAGAAGGGATTCCCTTGAAATACCAAATATGTGAAACTGGTGCAGCAAGCTCGATGTGACCCATACGCTCACGGCGAACGCTTGCCTTTGTGATTTCAACACCACAACGGTCACAAACTACACCCTTATAACGAATCTTTTTGTACTTTCCACAGTGACATTCCCAGTCTTTGCTTGGTCCAAAAATCTTTTCGCAGAAAAGACCATCCTTCTCAGGCTTCAGTGTACGATAGTTGATTGTCTCAGGCTTCTTAACCTCGCCACGAGACCACTGTCTGATCTTCTCAGGTGAAGCCAATCCAATCTGTATTGCGTCAAATGCTATTGGTTGATATGTCGCTTCTTTATTCTCTGGCATTTTCTAGCTCCCTTCCTATTTATTCCTCACCAAACTCATCTGCTACGTCATCGAAATCTTCATCATCTTCTTCGTATGGCATATCATCTTCATCATCTACAAGATCACCCTCTGAATCGAATTTCTTCTTAGAGAATCCTGCCTGTGCAAATGAATTGTCATCCTCAAAAGCGAAGTTTCTGTCGCTGCCTGCGATGATTGCATTGAGGTCTGTATTTCCATATTCACTTGTCTCCATGAGCTCAACCTCTTCACGGTTTTCATCGAGCACACGTACATCAAGACCAAGTGACTGTAATTCCTTAAGTAATACCTTGAATGACTCAGGGATACCTGGCTCAGGAATGTTCTCACCCTTGATAATAGCTTCGTATGTCTTAACACGACCGATAACATCATCAGACTTCATTGTAAGGATTTCCTGAAGTGTATATGATGCACCATAAGCCTCGAGGGCCCAAACTTCCATCTCTCCGAAACGCTGTCCACCGAACTGCGCTTTACCACCAAGTGGCTGCTGTGTAACAAGAGAGTAAGGACCAGTTGAACGAGCGTGGATCTTATCATCTACAAGGTGGTGTAACTTGAGGTAGTGCATGTGACCGATTGTAACTGGGCCATCAAATGGCTCACCTGTACGACCATCACGAAGCTGTACCTTACCATCACGAGAGATTGGAACACCCTTCCAAAGTGCACGGTGTGCACGATTTGTTGAAAGATAATCCATAACATCCTCACGAAGAATATCAACATACTTATCGTAGAATGTCTCCTCACCATCCTTAGCCTCTTCCTTGTCAAATGGCATATTTACATAGTCATTTGCAAGCTCAAGAGTATCCTGAATATCAATTTCCTTTGCACCATCAAATACTGGTGTCTCAACGTCAAATCCAAGTGCCTTAGCTGCAAGAGAAAGGTGAATCTCAAGGACCTGACCAATGTTCATACGTGAAGGAACGCCCAGTGGGTTAAGTACGATATCAAGTGGACGACCGTTTGGAAGATATGGCATATCCTCTACTGGAAGTACGCGGGAAACTACACCCTTGTTACCGTGACGACCGGCCATCTTATCACCTACACCGATTTTTCTCTTCTGAGCGATGTAGATACGTACTGATTTGTTAACTCCTGGAGCAAGCTCATCGCCGTTCTCACGAGTAAATACCTTAGCATCAACAACGATACCGTAAGCACCGTGTGGAACACGAAGTGATGTATCACGTACTTCTCTAGCCTTCTCACCGAAGATTGCAAGAAGAAGTCTTTCTTCTGGTGTACGCTCTGTCTCACCCTTTGGTGTAACCTTACCAACAAGGATATCACCTGCACGAACCTCTGCGCCGATACGGATGATACCGCTCTCATCAAGATCCTTAAGAGCATCATCACCTACACCAGCAACATCACGTGTGATTTCCTCTGGTCCAAGCTTTGTATCACGAGCATCGATTTCGTACTCTTCAATATGAATAGATGTGTAAACATCATCCTGAACGAGGCGTTCTGAAAGAAGAACGGCATCCTCATAGTTGTAACCTTCCCATGTCATGAATCCGATAAGTGGGTTCTTACCAAGGGCAAGCTCACCATTCTTTGTAGAAGGACCATCAGCGATAACCTCGCCAGCCTCTACATGGTCACCCTTAAATACAATAGGGCGCTGGTTATAGCAGTTAGACTGGTTAGAACGTGTGAACTTAAGAAGATCA
This sequence comes from Pseudobutyrivibrio sp., assembly GCA_017934625.1. GTDB lineage: Bacteria > Bacillota > Clostridia > Lachnospirales > Lachnospiraceae > Pseudobutyrivibrio. The sequence continues at coordinate 15,818 of JAGBJE010000180.1, forward strand.
TACTCATCACGAGTTCCGTCCTCATCAGCCTTAACGATAATTCTCTTTGTTTCAGACATCTCGACGATACCTGCGCGCTTAGCAACAACGCAGACACCTGAATCGACTGCTGTCTTTGGTTCCATACCTGTACCAACAACAGGTGCTTCTGTAGTAAGAAGAGGCACTGCCTGACGCTGCATGTTAGAACCCATGAGGGCACGGTTAGCATCATCGTTCTGAAGGAATGGAATAAGGGCTGTAGCTACTGAGAATACCATCTTAGGAGATACGTCCATGTAATCGAACATCTTCTTATCGTATTCCTGAGTCTCCTCACGGAAACGACCAGATACGTTCTTTCTCATGAAGTGGCCTTCCTCGTCAAGCTTGACGTTAGCCTGTGCTACATGGTAATTATCCTCTTCGTCTGCAGTCATATATACAACTTCGTCTGTTACACGAGGGTTCTCTGGGTCAGACTTATCAATACGTCTGTATGGAGCCTCGATGAAACCGTACTCATTAATACGAGCATAGCTAGCGAGAGAGTTGATAAGACCGATGTTAGGTCCTTCAGGTGTCTCGATTGGGCACATACGTCCGTAGTGAGAATAGTGAACGTCTCGAACCTCGAATCCGGCACGATCTCTTGAAAGACCACCAGGACCAAGTGCTGATAAACGTCTCTTATGTGTCAACTCACCAAGTGGGTTGTTCTGATCCATGAACTGTGACAACTGTGAACTACCAAAGAACTCCTTGATAGCAGCGGTAACAGGCTTGATGTTGATAAGGTTCTGTGGAGAGATATCCTCAACATCACGAGTAGTCATACGCTCACGTACAACCTTTTCAAGACGTGATAAACCGATTCTATACTGGTTCTGTAATAACTCACCAACAGCACGGATACGACGGTTACCAAGGTGATCGATATCATCATCCTTACCAATACCATACTCAAGATGCATGTTGTAGTTGATTGAAGCAAAAATATCCTCTACAGTAATGTGCTTTGGAATAAGATCTGCTACGCTTCTCTTGATTGCATCTTCGATATCTTCTTTAGTAGAATTCTCTGAAAGAATTCTCTCAAGAACTGGATAATATACAAGCTCAGTAATGCCAAGTGAAGCTGCATCACAATCAACAAACTTAGTGATGTCTACCATCATATTAGAAAGAACCTTAACATTACGTGTCTCAGTCTGGATAAATACATGTGTAACTGCGGCATTCTGGATTTCATCTGCCATCTCAACAGTTACCTTATCTCCAGCCTTAGCAATGATTTCACCTGTTGTTGTATCAACAACATCTTCAGCTAATATCTGTCCTGCGATGCGGTTTCTAAGCATAAGCTTCTTGTTGAACTTGTAACGTCCAACCTTAGCAAGGTCGTAACGACGTGGGTCAAAGAACATGCCATGGATAAGTGACTCAGCACTATCCTTAGCAAGTGGCTCGCCTGGACGAAGCTTACGATATAACTCTAAAAGGCCGCCTTCGTAGCTACCCTGCGGATTCTTTTCTGTGATAGAAGGATCCTTAGCAAATGTAGCAAGAATCTTTGGCTCCTCACCGAAAACATCTATAATTTCCTGGTTTGTACCTAAACCAAGAGCACGAATAAGAACTGTAACAGGTACCTTTCTGTTACGATCTACACGTACATAAAAAACGTCATTGGAATCTGTCTCATACTCTAACCAAGCACCACGGTTTGGAATAACAGTACAAGAATATAACTCCTTACCAATCTTATCGTGACCGATTGCGTAGTAGATACCTGGTGAACGTACCAACTGGCTGACGATAACACGCTCCGCTCCATTGATTACGAATGTACCTGTCTCAGTCATAAGTGGTAAATCACCCATAAAGATTTCGTGTTCCTGCATATCGCCGGATTCCTTGTTAACAAGGCGCACTTTAACCTTTAAAGGTGCAGCATATGTTGCATCTCTTTCCTTGCACTGTGGGATTGTGTATTTCACCTCATCCTTGCACAGTGTAAAGTCAACAAAATGTAACTCAAGCTGGTTACCCCTATCTTGAATAGGAGAGATATCTGCGAATGCTTCCTTTAATCCGTCCTTAACGAACCAGTCATAACTGTTCTTCTGGACCTCGATTAAATTAGGCATCTCAAGTACCTCTTTTTGTCTCGAGTAACTCATACGCAAGTTCTTTCCAGCTTTCACTGGACGTATTCTGTTTTTCTCCATTGACGTTCCACCTCTCATTTTATTTTAAATTTGGAAAAATCTTACCTAAATAACCTGTGGAAATCTATACATAAAAATAAGCATAGAAGTACACACTGCACCATAATAGTGCAAACTACATTCTATGCCAAAAGCAACAATAAAGTCAAGTATTTATATAATTGTTTTTTCAGCAGTACATAAATGCCTGCATCGCAGTCATTTATTAGCGCCTTCGGCGCACAATGAATAAAAAAATGGTATCTCTTGGAGATAAATCCCCAGAGACACCATTTATTTTATTCACTCTGCTTATGAATAAGGCTTAATTACTTTAATGTAACCTTTGCGCCAACTTCCTCAAGAGAAGCCTTGATTGACTCAGCTGTAGCCTTGTCAGCTGCTTCCTTGATTACCTTTGGAGCGCCATCAACGAGCTCTTTTGCTTCCTTAAGACCAAGGCCAGTTGCCTCACGAACAACCTTGATAACCTTAACCTTCTCAGAACCTACTTCTGTAAGCTCTACATCGAACTCATCCTTTTCCTCAGCTGCTGCTGCATCGCCAGCTGCTGCTGCAACTACAACGCCTGCTGCTGCAGAAACGCCGAACTCTTCCTCACATGCCTTTACAAGGTCATTTAACTCTAATACGCTAAGCTCTTTGATAGCTGCGATAAACTCTTCTGTTGTCATCTTTGCCATGATTATTTTCCTCCATTAAATAATAATTGAAATAAATTAAATTACTCTGCATCTGCTGCTGGAGCTTCCTCTGCTGGAGCCTCAGCTGACTCTTCTGTTGCAGCCTCTGCTGCTGGAGCCTCTGTAGATGCACCACCCTGCTCTGCGATCTGGTTGAGAACACGAGCGAAGTTTGTGATTGGTGACTGTAAGCTGCCAAGTAACTTTGAAAGAAGTTCCTCTCTGCTTGGTACAGCTGCAACTGCTGTCATGCCCTGTGCATCGTAGAATGTACCTTCTACTACACCAGCCTTGATCTCAAGGTTAGATGCTGTCTTAGCAAACTTAGCAAGGATTCTTGCAGGTGCTGTAGCATCATCCTTTGAAACAGCGATTGCGCTAGGTCCTTCAAGAACCTCATCAAGTGCTGCGAAGTCAGTTCCTTCAAAAGCACGCTTCATAAGTGTGTTCTTGTAAACCTTGTATGAAACGCCTGCTTCACGAAGCTGCTTACGTAACTGTGTGTCTTCTGCAACTGTAAGTCCACGAGCGTCAACTACTACAACTGATGCTGCATCTTTAACCTGAGCTGAAATCTCGTCAACGATAGGCTGCTTTAATTCAACTTTTGCCACGAATTTTTCCTCCTTATAAAATCTTAGTGTTGCTTATATGAGGATAAGTAAAAAACCTCTATGCCATAAAGACATAGAGGTGATTAATCGATAAATACTTAATCGTCCTCGGCTGGTAGATAAAATCTTTACGGCTAACGCCACCTGCTGTCTTCGGCAACAACTTTGTGCATTATATCATTTATTATATTGGGCTGTCAACTATTAGTTTGAAACTTTAGCAACATTAAGCTTAACGCCAGGACCCATTGTAGGAGCAAGTGAAATGCTCTTAATGTACTGACCCTTTAAGCTTGATGGCTTAGCCTTGTTGATAGCGTCCATAAGAGTCTGGAAGTTGTCCGCTAACTGCTCCTCTGTGAAAGAAGCCTTTCCGATAGGTACATGGATAATGTTTGTCTTATCAAGTCTATACTCAATCTTACCAGCTTTGATTTCCTCAACAGCCTTAGCAACATCCATTGTTACTGTACCAGCCTTAGGGTTTGGCATAAGTCCTCTAGGTCCAAGTACACGACCAAGACGTCCAACAACACCCATCATATCTGGAGTAGCAACTACAGAATCGAAATCAGACCATCCTTCGTTCTGAATCTTTGGAATAAGCTCTTCGCCGCCAACAAAATCAGCGCCTGCAGCCTGTGCCTCGTCAAGCTTAGCACCCTTAGCGAATACTAAAACTCTAACAGTCTTACCTGTGCCGTGTGGAAGTACAACAGCACCACGGATCTGCTGCTCAGCGTGACGTCCGTCACAACCAGTTCTGATATGAGCTTCAATTGTCTCATCAAATTTTGCAGTAGCATTCTTCTTTACCTGTGAGATTGCCTCTGCTGGATCGTATGCAGCTGACTTATCGTATGAGCTAACAGCTGCAACGTATTTCTTTCCTCTTTTCATGTTTACCTCCTGTGGTTTGTCGAGCTAAATGCTCTCCCACTCAATTAATTAATAGTAAGAACGTTGTTTTCGCTAAGCTGTAATTAGTCTACAACCTCAACGCCCATTGATCTACATGTTCCCTCGATCATGCTCATTGCAGACTCGATTGATGCTGCGTTAAGATCTGGCATCTTTGTCTCTGCGATTTCCTTAACCTGAGCCTTTGTGATCTTTGCTACCTTTGTCTTATTAGGTGTGCCTGATGCCTTAGCAATCTTGCAAGCCTTCTTAATAAGAACTGGAGCTGGTGGAGTCTTTGTGATGAAGCTAAAGCTTCTGTCTGCATAAACAGTGATGATAGTAGGAACTACTGTATCTCCCATATCAGCTGTCTTTGCGTTAAACTGCTTTGTAAACTCCACAATGTTTACACCATGCTGACCAAGTGCTGGGCCAACTGGTGGTGCTGGTGTAGCTTTACCAGCTTGAATCTGTAACTTGATATAGCCTTCAATTTTCTTAGCCATGATATTCCTCCTGCTTAATAAGCGTTAGCACCTTCGTACCTTTATCGTGCTAACCTAATCCATTTTACGTACGTCCGTGAAATCAATCTCAACTGGTGTCTCACGTCCGAACATTTCAACGCTGATTGTAACTGTCTGTTTCTTAGCATTGATAGACTTAACAATACCAACAGTATCTTTCCAGGTACCGTCTACTACGCTAAGTGTATCGCCGATTTCGAAGTCGACCTCAACGTTGACCTTTTCAGTGCTAGAACCTAGTAAGTATGCCTGAACCTCTGCTTCTGACAATGGCACTGGCTTACTTCCTGGTCCAACGAAGCCTGTAACACCTCTTGTGTTTCTGACAACATACCAGGTTTCATCATTCATAATCATCTCAATAAGAACGTAACCAGGGTACATCTTCTTAGAAACTTGCTTCTTAACGCCGTCCTTAGTCTCGGTAACCTCAACCATAGGTACTCGTACATCAAGTATCTGCTCTTCGAGATGCTGTGTCTCGATTGCCTTTTCAATGTTTGTCTTGACTTTGTTCTCATAGCCTGAGTAAGTATGAACTACATACCACTTTGCCTCTGCCATATGCGATGCCTCCATTATAAATTAACTAGGATATTAACACCCTTGTTGATCACTGCATCTAATACGATGATGATCACTGCTACAACTACTGACACAGCAACAACTGCTGTTGTCTGCTTTGACACGTCCTTAGGGTCTGCCCAGACAATCTTGTTGAACTCTGCCTTGAGACCTGCGAAACGTCCTGACTTTGCTTTCTTCTCCTCTGCCATAATCGCACCTCCGCTAGACTACTTTGTCTCTTTGTGCATTGTGTGCTTCTTGCAGAATCTGCAATACTTCTTTGTTTCCATTCTGTCAGGGTGTGTCTTCTTGTCTTTTGTCATGTTGTAATTACGCTGCTGGCACTCTGTGCAAGCCAATGTTATCTTTGTGCGCACAACTTCCACCTCCGTTAAATTTCTACTTTGGTCTACCTTACGCTCACTCACTTTAGCGAACAATAAGTGAGGCGAAAAAAGAGCATAAAAAAAAGACCTGCTTTTCTTAGTCGCTAGCTAAATTTATCATAGCCAGGTAAGTCTGTCAAGTCTTTTTCTGAATTTATATATTACAAAAAACACGACCCTCATCAGTCAGCTAGACCAATACGGGAAAGCAGAGCCCATGCAAATTGCCTTCGGCAATGGGCTCGCTGTGGCAAGCAATTTACCCAAGCAAGCTTGTGCAAATTACTTGCTAGCCTTTAACACCACCTAAGGTTACACCACCTACGATGTGCTTAGAAAGAATTAGGTATACAATTATAACAGGGAAGATTGAGAATGCAATCATCATGTATACCTGTCCCATATCAAACTTAAGCCAGTCTGCATTACGAAGCTGGGCTATTAATATAGGAAGAGTCTTTTTAGTGTCATCATGTAGCACAAGAGCTGGAGTGAAGTAATTGTTCCAGCTGCCTACGAAGCTGAAGATTGCCTGTACAGCAATAGCTGGCTTCATAAGAGGTGTTACAATCTGATTGAAGGTTCTGAATTCTCCAGAGCCGTCAATTCTTGCTGCTTCAACAAGTGATAGAGGAAGTGTAGCATCCATGTATTGCTTCATATAGAAGAATACCGCTGGAGATGCTATTGCAGGTACGATAAGAGGAATAGCGCTGTTATCAAGCTTCATCTTATCAATCAACTGCAAGAAACCAAGTACAGTTACCTGGGTAGGAATCATCATAATCATAAGAATGAATGTAAAGATGAATTTCTTTCCCTTAAAATCATATGCATGAATAGCATACGCTGTCATTGTTGAAAAATATGTAGCAAGTGTTGCTGTTAAAAATGCAATAATCAAAGAGTTGAACATACCTCTTATTATAGGTAGTGTTCCATTCTTAAGATTCACCCAGTTTTCCACCAAATGCGAGCTAGGGATAGCTGTAAATCCAGCACTTAATTCTGAATTGCTTCTTGTAGCATTAATGAACAGTACATAAAACCAGAACAAGCACAAGAACGATATTATTATTAATACAATATAGGCAATCAGTCTTCTGAAGTGAATACCGCCGCCAGATTGTTTCTTTTTTTCTGCCATTTCTATTCTCCTAATTCTTTTCTGAATTTGTAAACTTGTAAACAATCAAACTTAAAATTCCAGTAATTACAAACATGTAAACTGAAAGTGCACCAGCAAGACCAAAGTTCTTGCTAAATAAATGCTTGTTCAAATACATAATAAGTGTCATTGATGTACGCATTGGGTCACCAGTACCGTTTGTTAAAATCTGTGGTACATCAAACATCTGTAATCCACCAATAAGTGAAGTAATCATTACGAATACCAATATTGGTCTAAGGAGTGGCAGAGTTATTTTATAGAAAATCTGATTAGCAGTAGCGCCATCAACCTGAGCCGCTTCGAATAATGAAGGATCAATACCCATCATTCCTGCCATCAGAAGAATAGTCGTATTTCCAAACCACATAAGACAGTTCATAGTTGCCACAAGTCCTCTGACAGATCCTGCATGGCTCATAAACTGAAACGCTTCTTTAAAGACTCCAATCTGAATTAATAACGAATTGATTGGGCCGCTATCAGCAAATAATGTAAAGAATAACATTGCGAATGCTGATGCCATAATCAAGTTTGGCATATAGATTACTGTTTTAAAAAATGTCTGGCACTTTAATCTAAGTGAAGGATCAGTAAACCAAGCTCCTAATAATAATGAAAGTACTATCTGTGGAACAAAGCCTAAAATCCACATAATCATTGTGTTCTTGAAATATAATGGTAAATCACCATTTGTAATTATTGTTTTGTAATTTTCGATTCCAACAAAATTAGGACCAATCTGAGTTAATCCCGAACGATAATTCTCGAAAAAAGAATTATAAATAGTAGATGCCAATGGTATCAACTGAAAAATTATAAATACTACAAGAAACGGAATTAAAAATATGTAGCCCCATTTATTGTATCTAACTACTTTACTTTTCTTAGCCATAAATGCTCCCTTTATCTTTAAAATAGGGCACATGGAGCATATCCCCCATGCGCCCCAATATGATTGTCAATCTCCAGTCATCGATCTTCTAAAGAAAATCAAAATCCTGATACTAGTCAGCTGTTACATCTGGATACTTCTCAACAATTGCCTTCTTGAACATATCAAGAGCTTCATCCTTTGTAGCGTTACCCTGGAAGTAGTTCTTCATAGCCTTCTGGAACTCTTCGTTACATCCCTGATCATAAGCTGAAAGATTTGAAAGGTCTACCTTCTCAGCACCTTCTGCAAGCTGTGCATATGGGTTCTGTCCACCAAGAAGGTCAAGGTTACCTGAATCGTCAGATGCAAGCTCCTTAAGAACTGTCTTAGAGTTTACACAATCAGCATCCTTCTGAGCGATATCCTTAAGTACTGCCTTGTCTGTTGTCATTGTAAGGATGATATCCTTTACAAGGTTAGCATTGTCTGTACCTGTAGCTGCGCAGATCCATGTACCACCCCAGTAATAAGACTGTGGTCCTACACAGTATCCCCAACCGCCCTTGTTAGCGATTGTGCCATCCTGATCTGCATCAAGGCAGAAGTTGAAGAACCAAGCTGGTCCAAAGTAGCCGAATATCTTACCTTCTGGTCTCTTACCCTTTGCCCAGTCATCACCCCAAAGATCATCTGTTGTCTCAGCATTAGCATCAACAAGTTCCTTAGAGTCATCAACCCACTTTTCAATGTTCTTATCAATTACAACCTTGCCATCCTGTACCCACTTACCAGATACATTGTTTGAATATACACGGTATGTATCGTTTACAGAGCACATCTTGTAACCAGCTTCAGCTACCTTAGCTGCTGTCTCATTGTACTTAGACCAATCAGCTACTGCTGCCTGTACTTCATCTGGATCATCTGTGCCAAGGATTTCCTTAGCTGCTTCTCGGTTATAAATAAATCCAGCTGAGCAAGCCTGCCATGAAGAACCCTTTAAGTTACCGTTTGAATCTGTAACGATATCCTGTGTGTACTTGTACTGATCAGCAAGGTCAGCATCTGTGATTCCAAGATCCTTAAGAGCCATTGCATAATCTGTATCAACATACTTAAGTGCATAGTCAGCTTCTACAAGGAATATATCAACCTTGTCATCTGCTGCAGCAGATTCCTGAGCTAAAAGCGCCTCATCAAGATTGTTCTGATATGCATTGTCTGTTGAAGGAGTGATATTCCAAACAACATCAACATCGCCAATCTTACCATGTGTTGAATCTACTTCTGTGTAGCCTGCATAATGATCTGTAAGACGGCTCTTGAACTCCTCGTTCCATCCGTAGATGTTAAGAACCTTACCTGTGTCTTCTGGAAGCTCTACTGCAGCATCATCAGCTGAATCAGTAGCCTCTGTAGCTGCTCCGTCAGTTGCAGGTGTTTCTGTAGAAGCTGTATCAGAGCTTCCACATGCAGCAAACATTGTTGCTGTCATTGTTGCCATTGCTAGCAAACTTACTAAACGTTTTTTCATTTTGTGTTCCTCCCAATTTTACGCGCTTAGCGCGTTTTGATTGATTGTTACTGCATTTATATAAGTTGATTTCTCAACCAAATGCCTAATTAAGTTTTTTAAGAGTATCTCCCTCAAGGAGTTTTCCTTTTACCACAATCTGCTTAATCAATGTGGTCTTTGGCCTTTCGATTAAATCGATAAGATTCTTAGCTGCCTGAGTTCCAAGGCCATCTGTATCCTGCCTATATGTTGTAAGACGCGGACGAATGTGGCGAGCCACCTTAATTCCATCGAACCCTACTACCGAAACATCATCTGGAACCTTTAACCCCTTTTCCATTACTGCTCTCATGCCGCCATATGCTGCATAATCATCTGGATAAAATATACAGGTTGGTCTGTTTGGCAAATCTAAAAGCTCTAATGTCTTTTCGTATGCCCCGTGAGTATCTCTATATGGAGATTCCTGTATGTACTCATCTGGAACAGTGATTCCATGTTCTTCTAATTGTTTGTTGAATGTAACAAGCCTTGTTCTGGTAACAGATGAATCTGCTCCGTGAATATAAGCTATGTCCTTGTGACCATTCTCGACTACAAAATCTACAAGAGTTTTTATTCCATCTACATTATCAGATAGGATTGTAGTGGTATCGTTGTAGATATGATCAATAGTGACAACCGGTATATCACTTTTTACCAGTTCAACCACCTCAGGGTCATCGAAGTGAACATTTGCTATAATCACTCCATCAAATCTTCTGTATCTTGCATGTGTAAGATAAGAAGTTCTGCCTGGGCTATTTCTATCATTAGAAATAAAGGTTATATCGTAGCCTTCCTTCTCAACTTCTTTTTTGAAGCTCTCCAAAACACTGGCAAAGAAGTCATGCTGCAATCCGCTATTGGCATCATCCATAAATAAAACTCCAAGGTTGTGGGTTCTATTCGTCTTCATGGATTTTGCTGCCGCATTTGGCACATATCCTAATTCCCTTGCTGTCCTTCTAATCCTGGCTTTTGTCTCGGCTCCGATGTCACTGTGATCATTAAGCGCCTTGCTGACAGTAGCTACGGATACATTACATTTGCTTGCAATATCCTTTAATGAAACCATCGCGTCATACCCTAATCCCTTCTGAAAACGCTTAATCGTTTTCGTAACTTAAATATAGCTCTATTTTCGTAAATCTACAAGCTATTTTCGAAAATTTGTGTTTTCGCTAAATAATCGCCGAGGTTTTTAGTGCTATTTGCACAAAATTTTTGTTACCTAATTGCTTTTTACCCCCATTATGGTATTCTTAATGCGTAAATACTATGTCTATTCACTTAAACGTTTGCGTTGGTTTTATTTAGTATTTACACGATTATCATTTAAATTTCAACTTAATCGTTTACTTATTCATCATTTATGGGAGGATTATATGAAATACGGATTTTTCGATGATAACAATAAAGAATATGTTATCACCACTCCAAAGACTCCACTGCCATGGATTAACTACCTTGGCTGTACGGATTTTTTTACATTAATTTCTAACACCTGCGGTGGTTATACCTTTTATAAGGATGCAAAGCTTCTTCGCATGACCAGATATCGTTACAACGACACTACACCAGATACTAATGGTAAGTATTTCTATATTAAAGATGGCGATACAATCTGGAACCCAGGCTGGCAGCCAACAAAGACTGAGCTTGATTCTTACGAGTGCCGCCACGGTATTGGTTACAGCAAGTTTACAGGCGCTAAGAATGGTATCGAAGCAGCTCTTACTACATTCGTACCTATCGGGGATCCAGTTGAACTTACTAAGGTTACTTTGACTAATAAGGGAAACGCCAAGAAAGATATTACACTTTTCTCTTATGTAGAGTGGTGCCTATGGAATGCTGATGATGATATGAAGAACTATCAGCGTAACCTTTCTATTGGCGAAGTAGAAGTAATCGATTCTACTATATATCATAAGACTGAGTACAGAGAACGCCGTAATCACTACGCTGTTTACTCTGTAAATACAAAGATTGATGGTTTCGAGACAAGCCGTGATGAATTCCGCGGTGCATACAACGGACCTGATAAGCCAGCTGCTGTTATTGAAGGAAAGCTTCATAACACTATTGCTTCTGGTTGGTATCCAATTGCTTCTCATCAGATAAATGTCAGCCTCGAAGCTGGCGAAAGCAAGACATTCGTATTTGCACTTGGTTACGTTGAGAATGCTGAGGATGATAAGTGGGAAGCTCCTGGAATCATCAATAAGAAGAAAGCTAACGCTCTTCTTGCTAAGTACCAGACAACAGAAGATTTCGATAAGGCTTTCGCAGCTCTTAATACATATTGGAATGACCTTCTTAGCAAGTTCCACATCGAATCTAAGGATGAGCATGTAAACCGTATGGTAAACATCTGGAACCAGTATCAGTGTATGGTTACATTTAACATGTCACGTTCTGCTTCTTACTACGAAACAGGCATTGGCAGAGGAATGGGATTCAGAGATTCCTGCCAGGATCTTCTTGGATTCGTTCACCTTATTCCTGATAGAGCTAGAGAGCGAATCATTGATATCGCATCTACTCAGTTCCAGGATGGTAGTGCTTACCACCAGTATCAGCCTCTTACAAAGAAGGGTAATTCTGATATAGGTTCTGGATTTAACGATGATCCACTTTGGCTCATTGCAGGAACTAGTGCTTACATCCGCGAGACTGGTGACACTTCTATCCTTAAGGAAATGGTTCCTTACGACAACGATATGTCTGTAGCAACTACTCTTATGGAGCATTTGAAGCGTTCATTTGATTATATTGTAAATCACAAGGGTCCACATGACCTTCCTCTTATTGGCCGTGCCGATTGGAACGATTGCTTGAACCTTAACTGTTTTTCTGAGCATCCAGGTGAAAGCTTCCAGTGCTTTGGACCATCAGAAGGACCTGTTGCAGAATCAGTATTTATTGCTGGTATGTTTGTAAAATATGGCCGCGAGTATGCAGACCTTTGCAAGCTCATGGGCGACAATGCTGAAGCTGACAGAGTTTTAGCTGAGGTTGATAAGATGATTAAAGCCATTGA
>JAGBJE010000181.1 GCA_017934625.1 Pseudobutyrivibrio sp.
AGCTGGTCAGTGGAAGCTTGCAAGCAAGTATATAGCTACTAATCGCATGGATGATGGCATTAACGAGATTCCACTTGTAGAGGCCTCAGAGGATAGCGTAAAGGTAGTATATACATATCATTTGGCTACAAAGCCGGCTGGTAAATGTCAGGTAGAATATATTGTTCATGCCGATGGATTAGTAGATTGTACTTTGAAGCTTCCTGCTTCGGCTGAGATCGGAGAATTGCCTGAGCTTTCAATGGCTATCACGCTCGATAGTAGCTTAGAAAACCTTGAGTGGTATGGAAGAGGACCAGAGGAAACTTACAACGATAAATGCCATGCAAAGCTTGGTATATTTAGAAATAAGGTAGCTGATAACATGGCAAAATACTTAGTTCCTCAGGAATGTGGAAACCACGAGGAGGTACGCTATGCTAAGCTTACAGATGAAAGAGGCGATGGAGTATTGTTCCTAACTGAGTGTAACGGATTCTCAGCACTTCCTTACACAGTCCATGAAATAGACGAGGCAATGCATCCTACTGAGCTTCCACCAGTACATTTCACTCATGTAAGAATCGGCAAGCAGATGGGTGTTGCAGGAGACGATACATGGGGCTCTAAGACACATCCGGAATTCATGCTAGATAATAGCAAGGATATGGAGATTTCCTTTAGTTTTAGGGGTATTTAAGGCATTATTTATATGTTATAATGAATGTCGGCTGCAGGTTGTAGCCGACATTTTTAGATATTAAGCTAAAGACTAGAAGGAAAGTTGAGGGTTAATTATGTTTGAAACAAATGACACATTCGTAGAAGAAGCAGTAAAGGTAATTGAAACAGCTCAGGATAAAACAAGAAAAACATGTGCTGCTGTAGTAACATTTTTATTATTAGTAGCTACTGTTACTTATTCGAGAGGGTTTTTGACAATTATTATGGCGATTTTGCTCATTATTATGGGTATACTTACGATAATCTTATATACGAACAAAAATATTGAGTATGAATACGACTACACAAACGGTAGCCTTGAAATCGCAAAGATTATTAACAACGAAAAGAGAAAAAAGGTTGTTAATATTGAGTCAAACGAAGTAAAGATGGTTGCAGCAGTTGGCACAAACGAATCACTTAAATACGACCATGTTCAGCTTAAGACTTATGACTGCAGCGCCCATGATTCAGAGCAAAAAGATTACATCTTAGTAGCTCATAGCGAGGCAAAAGGCAACGATTTCAAAGTAATATTCACACCTTCCGACAAATTGCTCAACGCAATGGCAAAATACAATAAACACGACATATACCTCTAAAGTCTACCCCCTTTTTGGGAAGGTGTCAGCGCAGCTGACGGATGAGGGTAAAAGGAGAATTAAATGAACGCACAAGAACTAAAGCAAATCTTCGAATCAAAATTCGGCCCTTCAGGCGATATCCGCACATACTTCGCCCCAGGCCGCGTAAATCTTATCGGCGAGCACACCGACTATAACGGTGGCCACGTATTTCCATGTGCCCTTACAATCGGCACATACGCCGTAGCAAGAAAGCGTGAGGACAGAGTTATCAAACTCTACTCAGCTAATATCGAAAATGTAGGAGTAATCGAAAGCTCACTTGATGACCTTACAAACAAGGACGAATATCACTGGGCAAACTATCCTCTTGGTGTAGTTTGGGCACTTATTGAGAAAGGCTCAGAAATTAAATCAGGATTTGAAATGGTTGTTTGGGGCAATATTCCCAACGGTTCTGGCCTTTCATCTTCAGCATCTCTTGAGGTGCTTACAGGCACTATGCTTAACGATATGTTTGGCCTTAACAAGACAATGATTGATTTAGCCCTTATCGGACAGTACTCAGAGAACAATTTCAATGGTTGTAACTGTGGTATAATGGACCAATTTGCGGTAGCAATGGGACAAAAAGACCACGCCATTTTCCTTGACTGTGCAGATTTATCCTATAAATATGCCAGCGTAAAGCTTGAAGGAGCCAAGATTGTTATCACAAATTCCAAGGTAAAGCATTCACTTGTAGACAGCGCATACAATGATAGAAGAAACGAGAGCGCTCAGGCACTTGCGGATCTTCAAACAGTATGTGGTATCAAGGAGCTTGGAGAACTTACAGACGAGGAATTCGAAAAATACGGCTCAGCTATCAAGGATGAGGTAAACTACCGCAGAGCAAAGCATGCCGTAGCAGAGAACCAGCGTACAATCAAGGCTGTAGATGCACTTAATGCTAACGATATCGAAACATTTGGTAAGCTTATGAACGCTAGCCACATTTCACTTCGTGACGATTACGAAGTATCATGTGAAGAAGTTGATTTCCTTGTAGAAACAGAGTGGTCCGTTCCAGGAGTAATTGGCGCCCGCATCACAGGCGGCGGCTTCGGAGGCTGCACAGTAGCAATCGTAAAGGACGAGGCTGTAGAGAACTTCAAAGAAACAGTAGGAAAAGCCTACAAAGAAAAATATGATTTAGACGCTGAGTTCTACGTAGTAGACATCGGCGACGGCGCTAAAAGAATTGCATAAACCTAAGAGCCACCATCATTTGGTGGCTCTTATATAATTGTAAAGCATTAGCGAGAGCTTTACAGTGATTGCATCTGAAAATTTTCTTACATCATATCCAGTCAAATCGGCGAATTTATCCAGACGGTAGATAAGAGTATTGCGGTGAATAAACATCTTGCGACTGGTTTCGGCTAAAGATAAGTCGTTATCGAAAAATGCCTCTAAAAGGTTCAAAGTTTCCGCGTCAAGACTAGATAAAAGGTCACTATTAATATGGTTGTTTAAATATGTCTCAACTTCATCGGCAGGAATATTGTAAAGCAAACGGCCAAGACCAAGAGTATTGTATGAGTATATGTGGTCTGAGCTTTTAAAGATATTGCCGATGTGCATAGCCAGCACAATATCCTTGTAGGAAGTAGGAAGCTCGGTGAACTTATTTATAGGTAAATCATAGGAAACCTTAAAAGACATGAAGGCTTCGGACTCGAGCATATCCAAAAATTCCATACAGTACTGATTAATCTCTTCGGAATCAGGCGTCTTTTCAAAGTGTACAATCAATGCAATATGCTTAGAATCAATTTGAACCAAGGCATCCTGAGAATCAGGAAGAAGGCTCTTTAACAGTGATACAGCTTCCTTAGTATAGTCAGTCTGGCTTTCTAAGTAAAACACCATGCGAACAGCGTTTTCGTCTATGTGGAAGCGGTGAATGTAGGCTGCAGCATCAGAATAAGAAAGCTCTCTAGTCAAAAATGAACGGTAGAAAGCACTCTTTGAATCCAGCACATTAAAGCGTACCACCATCTCCTTAAGCTTGTTAACGGTCTCTTCATCAGATAAATCGGAATCAGAAATAGAGAAATTGATTCCTGTAGCTTTATTTAACTGCTCTAGTAATTTGTTCTTTTTATCTTCAATATTCATAAATCCTACCTCGCAAAGATAGCCATATTATAGCATAAAAAAACTGGATGCGAAGTGCATCCAGTTTAATTTACAAAGATAAATATTAGTTAGCAATTGTAAGCTCTGTATCCTTGTCGAAGAAGTGAGCCTTCTCCATATCAAGAGCAAACTTAACTGTATCGCCACCTCTAGCTGTTGTACGAGGGTCAACTCTTGCTGTAACCTGTGTTCCAGCATAATCGAAGTATAAGTAAACCTCTGCACCAAGAAGCTCGTATACAGAAATCTTAGCTTCGATAACTGAAGAAGTCTGTGTATCAACGAAGATCTGTGAATCATGAATATCCTCTGGACGGATACCAAGGATAACAGACTTGTTAGCATAACCAGCATCTGCAAGAGCCTTTGTCTTTGCTGGTGGAATCTGAAGGCTAGCACCGTTAACCTGGATAGCTGAGCAATCAGCATTAAGTGTACCCTCAAGGAAGTTCATCTGAGGTGATCCGATGAATCCAGCAACGAAGAGGTTGCATGGCTTCTGGTAAAGGTTAGCTGGTGTATCGATCTGCTGAACAACACCGTCCTTCATAACTACGATTCTAGTACCAAGTGTCATAGCTTCTGTCTGATCATGTGTAACGTAGATCATTGTAGCGCCGAGTGAATCATGAAGCTTAGAAATCTCAGTTCTCATCTGAACACGAAGCTTAGCATCAAGGTTTGAAAGAGGCTCATCCATAAGGAATACCTTAGGGTTACGAACGATTGCACGACCCATAGCAACACGCTGTCTCTGACCACCTGAAAGAGCCTTTGGCTTTCTGTCAAGAAGCTTCTCAAGGTCAAGGATTCTAGCTGCCTCACGTACCTTCTTGTCGATTTCATCCTTTGGTACCTTACGTAACTTAAGACCAAATGCCATGTTATCGTAAACTGTCATATGTGGGTAAAGAGCGTAGTTCTGGAATACCATTGCGATATCTCTGTCCTTAGGCTCTACATCGTTCATAAGCTTTCCATCGATGAGAAGCTCACCGTCTGAAATCTCCTCAAGACCAGCGATCATACGAAGTGTTGTAGACTTACCACAACCAGAAGGTCCTACGAAGATGATGAATTCCTGATCCTTAATGTCAAGGTTGAAATCCTTAACAGCGTGGAAGCCATTAGGATATTTCTTGTTAATGTTTTTTAATTGAATGTCTGCCATTGTAAAAATCCTCTCTTGTTTTTTATTTATTGGGAATCTCCCTTTAACTATCTACGATTATAGAAAATGAATAAATTGTGAACAATGTTAGAATAACCAAAAAATACAAAATCCTTTCGTTATTTTGACAGCCCTATGTTAAATGTGCACAAAAAAGACTTAAGGAAATTGAGCACATATACCTAGTTAAAGATAAAATGTATATATATGAGTAGATTGTGTGATATAATAAACCCCAAAGAATGATTTTTAGAATTGACCAAAATGGTCAAAAAGGGAAATATCGGGAGAATTGAATTTATGGAAGCATTAAAGTATAGAAATCGTCTTAAACGATATCTAAGATTTCCTCTATACATGCTTATTATATTTCTAATAGGATGTATCGTGGTAAGCTTTGTAGATACGAAGGTGGCTAGCATCATGACCTCTTTCGTCTTTTTGTATGGAATTATTTGTTACATATATTACAGAGCTAATCTTAAATCTTTCAAAAACACAATAATTGAATATGCCGTGCATTATGGCACTGTGCAAAAGGAGCTCATTAAGAACTTCAGGTTGCCTTATGTGCTTCTTGATGCATCTGGCAAAATCATCTGGATGAACAATGAGTTCAGCGAGCTTGTAGACAAAAGCAAGACTTATAACAAATCTATCACCAGCATCTTTTCCGAAATCACTCGTGAAGGCATAGACCATGCTAAGGATGATAACTTCGATATGCATATCGAATATAATGATAGAAAGTATTTAGCCTGCTTGCAGCGTCTTGATATGACTGAGCCACTTTCCGGTGGGATGCCTATGAATATAGAGGGCAATGCCGATGGTCTTGTGGCAGTTATACTATTTGATGAGACAGACATCCAAGCTACTAAGGCCAAGGTTAATGACCAGTCGATGGTTATGGCACTTCTATATGTAGATAATTATGACGAAGTTTTCGAACAGGTTGAAAATGCTAAGCGCTCAATGCTTTTAGCACTACTTGATAGAAAGATTAACAAGTACTTTGGCGAGGGAAATGCCATTGTAAGACGTCTCGAGAAGGACAAATATCTAATCTTCTTCCAGAAAAAGTATCTTAAGCAGTTTGAAGAAGATAAGTTTTCTATTGTTGAGGACATTACCACTATTAAGATGGGTAATGATAAGGAAATAACAATCAGTATCGGAATCGGTCTTGGTAGTGATAACTACACACAAAAGGCTCAGTATGCACATGTGGCTATTGACCTTGCTCTAGCCCGTGGCGGATGCCAGGTAGTAGTGAAGAATGGTCAAAACGTTTCCTACTATGGAACACATGGTAAGGAAGTGGAGCGTACCACACGTGTTAAGGCTCGTGTTAAGGCTCAGGCTCTTCGTGAGCTGATGGAGACACGTGAGAGAATCATCGTAATGGGTCACAACCTGTCTGATGCAGATTGCCTGGGAGCATCTGTTGGTGTGTACTGCGCTGGCCGCGAGATAGGCAAGCCTGTAAACATCGTAATCGACACCATTACAAGCTCTATGAGGCCGGTAGTTGAGTCCTTCACAGAAAAGGGCGAGTACCCTGATGATATGTTTATCACTAGTGAACAGGCCTTGAATCTGTGTAACGATAACACTCTTATCATGGTAGTTGATACCAACAGACCAAGCTATGTAGAATGTCCAAGCCTTCTATATAAGAATAAGAACATCGTTGTAATTGACCACCACAGACAGGTGGAAGAGGTTATTGAGAACCCAATTCTTTCTTATATAGAGCCATACGCATCATCTGCCAGTGAGATGATTGCTGAGGTTTTACAGTATTTTGCAGACAAAATCAACATCAACCCTACAGAGGCTGATTGTATTTACGCTGGTATCCTTATCGATACTAACAACTTTATGACTAAGACAGGTGTCCGTACATTTGAGGCCGCTGCATTCTTGCGCAGAAACGGTGCTGAGGTTACCCGTGTTCGTAAGATGCTTCGCGAAAACATGGAAACATACAAGGCACGTGCGGAAATCGTTAGAAATGCTCAGGTTTACAGAGAGTCATTCGCTATCGCAGAATGTGAGCCGGATGGCAACTTAGAGAGTCCAACAGTTGTAGGTGCGCAGGCAGCTAATGAGCTTCTCAACATAGTAGGTATCAAGGCATCCTTTGTACTTACTAAGTTTATGGATAAGATTTTCATAAGCTCACGTTCAATTGATGAGATAGATGTTCAGAGCATCATGGCTCGCCTTGGTGGAGGTGGACATGTGAATATCGCCGGTGCCCAGATTCAAAACAGGACAATAGAAGAGGTTCGCGAGGACCTTGAGGCCACAATAGATAAAATGCTAGAAGAAGGAGAAATCAAACTATGAAAGTAATATTACTTGCAGATGTTAAATCACTTGGTAAGAAGGGTGAGGTAGTAGAAGTAAGCGAAGGCTACGCTAGAAATATGTTATTTAAGAAAAAGCTTGGTGTTGAGGCTACAAACGCAGCACTTAACGACCTTAAGCTTCAGAATAAGCATGATGAAAAGGTTGCTCAGGAAAACTACGAAGCAGCACTTGCATTTGAAAAGGAAATTGCTGAGTGGAAGGTAGAGACTAAAATCAAGACAGGCGAGGGCGGACGTACCTTTGGTTCTGTATCTACTAAGGAAATCGCAGAGGCCGCAAAGAAGCAGTATGGCAAGGACATCGATAAGAAGAAAATCGTTCTTGATGATCCAATCAGAGCACTTGGCACATACGAGGTAAAGGTAAAGCTCCATCCTAAGGTAACTGCTACACTTCGCGTTCATGTGTCAGAACAATAATAATTTAGGGGAATAATTAATGGAAGATGTAATCAAAAGACAAATGCCCAATTCCTTAGAGGCTGAGCAGTCTGTTATTGGTTCCATGATAGTAGATAGGGAAGTTATTGTAGAATGTTCCGAAATCCTTACTAAGGATGATTTCTATCACCAGCAGTACGGAATGCTCTTTGAGGCAATCGTTGAGCTATATAATGCGGGGGAGCCTGTTGATGAGGTAACACTGCAGAACAAGCTGAAGGAGAAAGGGGTGCCACCTGAATTTGCTTCCCTGGAATTTATTCAGGAGCTGGTTTTAGGTGTACCTACAACAGTTAATGCTAAAAGCTATGCCAATATCGTAAAGGATAAGGCAGTGCTTAGAAATATCATTAAAGTAAATCAGAATATAGAGAATATGTGCTTTGAGGGGGCAGATGAGGTTGATACCATTCTGAACCAGACAGAGCACGATATATTTGCATTGGTTCAAAACCGTGGTAACACAGATTATGTGCCAATCAAGCAGGTAGTTATGAATGCCATTGCAAAGATTGAGCAGGCATCAAAGCAGCGAGGTGTAGTTACAGGTATTCCTACAGGTTTCATCGATTTAGATAGACAGACAGCAGGCTTGCAGCCTTCCGACCTTATCCTTATTGCAGCTCGTCCTTCAATGGGTAAGACTGCCTTCGTTCTTAACTTAGCCCAGCACATTACCATACATGAGCATTTGTGCGCAGCAATATTCTCGCTGGAAATGTCAAAGGAGCAGCTGGTTAACCGTCTATTTGCCCTGGAATCCAGGGTAGATGCCCAGAAGCTACGTACCGGTAATCTGCAGGAAGCAGATTGGGAAAACCTTATCGAGGGTGCTGGTAAAATCGGAAATTCAAAGCTTATCATCGATGATACACCAGGTATTTCAATTGGTGAGCTTCGTAGTAAATGTAGAAAATTCAAAATGGAATTTGGTCTTTCCATTATCATTATTGATTACCTGCAGTTGATGTCAGGAAATGGTAAATCAGAGAGTAGACAGCAGGAAATTTCAGAGATTTCCCGTTCTCTTAAGGGACTTGCAAGAGAGCTAAACGTTCCAGTTGTTGCACTGTCACAGCTTTCACGTGCCGTAGAACAGCGTCCAGACCATCGACCTATGATGTCCGATCTTCGTGAATCCGGAGCCATAGAGCAGGATGCGGACGTGGTTATGTTTATCTATCGTGACGATTACTATAACCACGACACCGAGCTTAAGGGTGTATCTGAAATAATCGTAGCTAAGCAACGTAACGGTCCTATTGGAACTATCGAGCTTACCTGGTTACCAGAATACACAAGATTTGCTAATAGAGACCATAGCGGTCAGTCAAATCATGAATAAGGCTTCTCCCTATGGGAGAAGCCTTTTTTTTAGTTTGCGCGCCAGGGGCGCGCTCTAACGGGTGAAAGTCCCGAACACGCCCAGATAGTGGGAAGTGTATAGCTGAACAGCAAGGGTGTTCATCGTGAGGTGGAATCTGAAGGAAGCTGTAAGCAAATCTCTGGTCCGACGGACAGAAATCACATA
>JAGBJE010000182.1 GCA_017934625.1 Pseudobutyrivibrio sp.
AACAAAGCATTTATATCAGCATCAGCCTTAAGTGTACCATTTTCTGCAAAAATTACTGTATTATCTTTTGGAAAATCTGGCAAATTATTAAGAATAGTATTAAATGAACTAATCTGCTTATCACTGGCAAAATTGTTAATCTGATTGATATTCTGAGCCTCAGTATTGTTTAAAGAAACTGTTTGCTCATTTCCACCAGCATTTACCTCAGCCTTAGCAATATTACTTTCATTTGTAGATTGTACCACTGTGTCTGAATCTGCTACAGCAACCTCACCAGGGGTAACTATATTCTTGTCTACAACAATACCATCCTTTAAATTACCAATCGGATTTTCAGAAACCTCATCTATAATAACAGCCTCTGCCCCTGGCTTTCTCCCATTTGCCAAATTTTCAGCCGTAGGTTCAGCCACAGACTGTGTAGTACCGTCACCAGCTACAGCTTCACCATTTACAGCAGCTTCTGGTGCGCTAGAAGACTCAATAGCCACATCAGTCACATAAATCTTACTGATATTATTATTTATGCTTATTACATCAGCTGTACTTAATTCCTCTGATGAAATAAGCTCAAATAAGTTCTCTGAAATAGCATCAAAATTATTTGAAAGCACAGCCCTATCACTAACATAATTTTGAAACATGTTAACATTATCAGGGCTAAGCTCCATCCCCGCCTTACTCATGGTAACGAGGGTAGATATATCCACATCAGGATTATTAATCATAGCCCTATTCATTGTAGCAAGATGCTCTGGACTAATAGACATGGAATTTTGCATCATGGAGTTAACCATATTGATTGTGCGCTCAGTTGCAGCAAGATTTGCCATATCAAGGGCCTTTAAAAGCGTAGGATTAGCCTCTAGCCCATTTAAAGAAACAGGACGAATTTGTACTAGATTACCATCATTACTCTTAACTTCAAAAAACACAGACTGCCCTGGGGTAATGCTGACACCAGAATCAAGACGTGCAGTCATAGTCTGACCATTGGCAAGACCAATAGTCACCTTGCCATTTTCGATAGAATTAACAGAGCCTTCAAAGACCTCTCCTTCTTTAAGGGAATCTGTAATACTACCTGTCAATGACTGATTCTGACTCATCTTTGTCCTATCAGCAGCCTGACTCACATAATTTGAGTTGTAGGGATTCAGTCCTGTGTTAATGTTCATAATTCACCAACTTTAAGTAAAATTACCAATGAAAGAACGTCTATGAATTGGACATGGTCCAAATTCCTTAAGTGCAGCTATATGTTCTGCACTACCATAGCCTTTGTTAGATGCAAAATGATACTGCGGATAAATGCTATCATATTCAACCATCATTCTGTCCCTTGTAACCTTGGCAATGATGCTGGCTGCACCAATGGAAATAGACTTAGCATCACCTTTGATTATAGGTACCTGAGTGATTGATACACCAGGAATCGTAACAGCATCGTTAAGTAAAATCTGAGGCTGCACCTGACATTCTGAAATAGCCTGTCTCATAGCCTCGTATGTGGCCTGAAGAATGTTAATTTCATCAATACGTTCTTCTGAAACCACACCAATTCCAACTGCCACCGCCTCTTTCATAATCACTTCGTACAGTTCTTCTCGTTTTGCTGCAGAAAGCTTTTTGGAATCGTTGATGTATAAAATACTGCAATCCTTAGGAAGCACCACACATGCGGTAACAACAGGGCCTGCCAAAGGTCCTCGCCCTACTTCATCTATGCCACCGATGTAATCATATTTATCCCAATATTGCTTTTCGTATTCCTTAAGCTTTTCGATACGTTCTCTTTCTACCCTAAGCTTTTCCATACGCTTTTGGGCAACACCGATTATTTTAGATACCCCAGGTCTACCATCTGAAATGTATTCCTGAATAAACTCATCAAGCTCATCTATTGAAGCTTCTTTATATTCTTTTTGAATCTCTGAAATCTTTTTTTCGCTCATCTTATTCTATGTTGTCCACTAATCCAAATTTACCAAACGGATAGACTCTAACCCATGCCTTGCCTACAATATCATCACCCTCAATATTTCCAACCTGCTCAAAGCGAGAATCGGTACTGTTATTTCGATTGTCACCTAAAACAAAATACTCATCAGGTCCAAGCAAAATCTCGTTAGTAGCAAGTCCAGAATTAAGAATCACTTCTGTTCCATAAGTCTCGTTTAGAGGCTCTCCATTAATATAGATAACACCGTCTGTATCAATGCGAACCACCTCGCCTGGAAGACCAATGATACGCTTAATATAATATGTATCCTCTTCATATTGATATGGGAATACAACTACGTCAAAACGCTCTGGATCATGGAATCTGTAGCTAATCTTATCTACTATAAGATTGTCCCCATCAGACAAAGTGTCTTCCATAGAAGAACCACTAACAACTGTACGCTGACCTATAAAGTGGGTAATAAGAAATACTACAGCAAAGCAAATAAGCACATTAATAATTACGCTTAATACTTCCTTGCCAAGGGATTCCTTCGTAATTGGTTCGTCCTCTTCAATTACTACACCCTTATTAGAGTCTGTTTGTTTTTTATCCTTTGTCTTCTTATTATCAAAATCGGATAAATCCTCAACATCCTTCATATTCTGCCTCGCCCTTTCGATGTCTCTTTTAATCTGTTGTTCTTCCTCGTTAAAGTCGATTACCTTCATGATTATGGCCTCTCCAATGATATTTTTCCTAGACTTCCACTTCTAAATTCGTCTATTAATACAAAACAAGCCTTGTCAAAATCAAGCTCAGAGCCCTTTTTGACAAAGTTCCTCTTTTCAGCAATAGCTGAAATAATTTCATGATTTACCTTATCTTCATCTACTTCATATCTGGCTTTTAATACACCAGGGTATTCTTTTGTAAGAAAATCTGTAAGCTCTAG
>JAGBJE010000183.1 GCA_017934625.1 Pseudobutyrivibrio sp.
GGATGATATTGATGGAAAGCTTGTAGCCAATAGCATCGATTTTGTGCTGGAAGGCATCTAAAATCTTGTTTCCAGAGTGAGAGCTGCCAGGAAACGCCTGAGTGAAGAGGGCTATTTCTGTCTTGCCGCCGGAAGCTATGAATGTGGCATCGGATGCAGAAGAAGGACCCACATATCCTGTCATATTAAACTGCTTGTAGCCCATAGAAAGAGCAGCTTGACATATCTTATTTCTGGTTTCTGGTGAAACATTTCCTGTATTGTTAAGGGCGCGAGATACAGTGTTTCTGGATAGTCCAAGTGTATCTGCGATTTCTTGTAAAGTAACTCTATTTCCCATAGTATTCTCCTAAATTCAATCTAGTAACAATGATACTGAAAACATATGAATGTGTCAAATGTAACATTAAAGAAAAATTCAAATGTGTAATTTTAACCAAAACAAACCCACTGTTTAAACGCATATTTCACAAAAATATAGTGCAAACGCATTAGAATATTGATTTAAATGTAACATGATATTACACTATATGTTACAGAGAATAGTGCAATTGCACCTACAGGAGGGAATATGAAGAAGGTAGTATTAATGCTTCTACTAGCGGCCATGTGCTTAAATGCGGTAGGCTGTGGCGCAGGTTCTAGTGTAGAAGACACAGATGAAGAAAAGTACATAGGAGAGGAGTGGAGTAATTACGTGTTTTATCCAGCATCAATAGAAGGGTTTATAGGTGATACGATGCCCTTTTATGACGATGGAAAATTCAATGTTTTTTATCTGGCAGACCAAAGAAACGGCAAGCAGGGATATCATCCCTGGGGCTTAATTAAGACAGAGGATTTTGCCAGCTTTGATGATAAGGGAGTGGTAATAAATTACGGTGATACTGTGGAAAGTCAGGACATTGCCCTTGGTACAGGAAGCGTAATCAAGGATAAGGATGGAGTGTATCATGCTTTTTACACAGGACATAATGATACATATTCACCAAAGGAAGCGGTGATGCATGCCACAAGTAAAGACATGGAAAACTGGGAAAAGATTCCTGCTGATACATTTACAGGTAGTGGCAGTTATTCTGTAGATGATTTTCGTGACCCATATGTAATGTATTCTGATGAAGATAAATGCTATTTCATGTTTGTTACAACAAGGGCTAATAACACAGGTGTAATAGCCAAATATTCTTCTAATGATTTGAAGACATGGAAGGATGAAGGCATTTTCTTTGAAAATGATATGGGAAATGATTCCAACATGGAGTGCCCAACAGTGCTTA
Source organism: Pseudobutyrivibrio sp. (assembly GCA_017934625.1). GTDB lineage: Bacteria > Bacillota > Clostridia > Lachnospirales > Lachnospiraceae > Pseudobutyrivibrio. The sequence continues at coordinate 1,281 of JAGBJE010000183.1, forward strand.
AGTATAAGGACAAGTGGTATCTTTCATTTTCTGATCAGTGGCCTAACAGACAGGTTCATTATCGTATTTCCGATAGTTTGGATGGCACTTTTGAAAAGCCTGCAAATGATGTATTTGACTGCAACGGCTTTTATGCAGGCCGCCTGGAGACAGATGGGGATAACCTTTATGTAGTGGGCTGGTGTGGAACCAAGAAGAATCATCAGGATGGTGATGAGTACGATTGGGGTGGAAACATGGTAACCCATATGCTTAAGCAAAATAGTGATGGCACACTTAATGCAGTGATTCCTCCTGCTATTGAAAGCACAATGAAAAATGAGTGTACTCTTTCGCCAGTTAAGATGACAGATACTGTTAAGAAAAAGGCAGGAAGCTACACATTTAGCGGAAACGATTATGAAACAGTAGGCTTTAAGAACATTATGGGCAGCTACCTGTTTGAAACAACTGTTTCAGACTATGACGAAAATGGTATGTTTGGCCTTTGCTTTAACACAAATGAGGAAAGCGTAGGAAACATTAACATCCTCTTTAATGCCGCAACAAACAGAATAGAATTTTATAACACTAGCGACATCGTACAAGTAACAGCGCAGTCTAGTTTGGACTATGATTTATCAAAGGCAGATAAGCTTCATATAAAGGCTGTTATCGCAGATGGAGTGTGTGTTTGTTATGTAAATGATGAGGTGGCATTTACAACTAGAATGTATCTATCCCAGGGAAGTCAGTGGGGATTGTTCAGCATCAAATCGCCTGTGACATTTAAGGATACAAAGCTTTATAA
>JAGBJE010000184.1 GCA_017934625.1 Pseudobutyrivibrio sp.
ATACTACCTTACACTCCCCTACACAGATCAATCACTAATAGTTTAACATATTTTTGATTCTATTTATATACACATAACTTTTTGTGGGGCACTTAATGAAAAGGCCTACAAAATCATCTTACCAGAGCAACAATATACCGTTATTTTCTCATTTCATGCCAATATCACTGTACAATAATATTTTCAGAATTGGCATCATGCAGTTTTTTTCTATATAATTACAATAATCACTGTAGTATCTGTTATCTGATAGTAAAATATTTACTCATTATTATTAATGCAATAGCAATTTAAAGAATTTGTACAGTGATTATTGCATCAATATTTAAAATAACTGTATGTGCACATTATCTATTTTAATAATGTACAGTGTTTTTTTCACTTCTCACCATAAAAACTGTATATATGGATTCCTTGCATTTTTTCTCTGGAGTACTGCCAAAATTGGACCTTTTGATTTCTAATGCATCCCAAATCTACTAAATCAAGCTTTGGGATATTCATAAAAAATAGAAATGCATCCCAAGCAAAAAAACTATGCATAGGGATGCATTTTTCAATGCAGTGTATCATTATTATGCCACTCACATAAATTATTGGCGAATATCAGCAAAATCACGTCCGTTTTCTGCACACAAATGTGTTTATCAACATGTCTCACCTGCTATTTTATAAAAACTGTGCATCCCTATTCATATATTTTCGTAATAGGATGCATTGCTTCAAAAAATAATACACAGTCTTATATTTTATAGTATTCAAATTTTGTAACTCATCTTTTGGTACAATGAAAAAATCTAAACAATCAGCATTTTCTCTATTTTCAGAAGCTTCCTTAATAAGCTTTGAGACTTCTTTAGGGAAAACTCCACTTTTCACATATTTCTGTTTAAATAAGCTATAACGCGATGGAGTGGAGAGCTAACCACACCATTTCCACGCCATTTTGTAGGTGCAACTCTTCATGACCTTACACCATTTTCATCGACCTAATTTTTCAATTTATAAACAAACTGCCCTGATTTCTCAGGGCACTTGAATGAACTATTATTCTTTTTCGGTTTTTTATTTCTTCTGCTGTAGGTTGAACAAAATCACGTTTTCTCATATTATTCACCTCCATATATAAATCTTAAACCAACTTTACGACAAGTGCGCAAAAACTCAGAAAAATAGGCAGTTACGAGGTAATTCGTAGCTGCCCGTTTTAACAATTATGCATCCCAATATATACAGATGAATTCCAGATATTTAGTTTCCTGAATTAAAAAGCTCTGATAAAACATCTGCGTGCTCTTCTAATACTTCTAAGAGCTTTTCACTCCAGTGACGTGCATCAGAATCGCTGTCGCCGAATACGTAGTCTTCCTGACCATAATCCATTACGTCAAATCCAGGTATCGTCTTGCTTGCGCCATTTGTTCTGTAGCTTACAGCGTCTGCGAGACTAAATGAAACTGATGAGATGTCGCTGTAATCAACCCAGCTAGAAAGATCTGTTCCAGTTGCCTCTGTTGCATCTCCATTTTCAGTCTGTGTCTCTGCCTCGGCCTTCTCAATAGAGACTGCACCATCTACATATTCACCGTACATCTTGTCTACGTAGTACGAAAGGCTATCTCCAAGGATTTCTGATGGAACGTGTCCACCATCCCACTGCCAATCGATTGTTGCATCGATGCCTGCAGAAAGCATTGCAATCTGTAAGTTTAATGAATTGAACATTGATATATCACCTTCAGAAGCGCCACAAAGAATTCTTACCCATGTAGCATCGTCAGTGTCCTCATCACCAATGTAATTAAGTGGATTGTAAAGATCTACAATGTTATTTCCATACTCATCACCTGCCTGGATTTCAGCAATATCATTCTGATAAGCCTCAAGCATTTCCTCGTATGTGCTATAGTTAGCAGAATCAGTTGTTGTACCAGCTGACTGAGTTGTTCCCTCATCAGGTGTACCAACATCCATTGTATCGCCAGCAGAGTTTGCTGCTACGTCATCATTTGCAAAGCTTCTATCATCTGTCTCTTCTGTGTCAGCACTAGCCTCAGCTGGAGCTTTTCCTGTCGGTGCCTCACCTGTTGGACCGCCTTCCATCTTTCCGCCAGGACTTGCTCCATCAGGTGCGCCGCCAGGGCCACCCATCATACCATCGCCTGAAGAACTCTTAGCATATCTACCTTCGATAAATGCTTCTGCCTTGTCCTCAGATGTCATGTTAGCAACCTCTTCATCAGAAAGAGCATTGCCATCCTCATCAAACCATGTCCAGCCCTCTGCGTAATCTAAGTTGTCCAAATACCACTGGAGATTTGATACAAATTCTGCCAAGTAGAAATCCACATATGTTCCACCATAACCATTTGTATCAGCGTACTTGTCCTCATCATACTCGATGGAAAGTGAAATAGTATCTGTCATGTCTCCATCGCCATTTATATCAAGCTCTACATCTGCTTCATTTACTGAGAGATTCTGCTCATTGATATATTCCATGTACTCTTCTGAAAGGTACGCTGCCAACTGCTCCTTGAACTCTGTGCCGAAATCGTAATCATTGTCCATGTAATACTCAAAAGCAAGAGCCATATCAGCTTCGTATAAAGATGTAATTGCTGAGTATGCCATACAACCCCAAACGCCATCAGAAATCTCGTATGTTGTTCCATCGATTGTTACTGATGTTGAGTATGAGCCATCCTCATTCTGGTATACACCTACGGCACCAGCCTCGATTTCATAATCGTAGAAATCTGAATTGTTACCTGTTGCTGCAACCATTGTTGCATGAGCTCCACCGCCAGAACCACCTGTTGATACGAAGTAATCTGTACTTCCTGGAAGATTTCCAAGGAGAATATTGTATTTTACAAATCTAATAGCATTCTTCTGATCTACCAAACAGCTTGGAGCATCACCTGTGTAATACTCATTTCCATCCTCATCTGTTGCGGTATCGTTCTTTCCTCTATTACCGCAAGACATATTGATATAGCCCTCGGCTGCATATGTTGTAGCTGCCTCTGTATTTGTTGATGAGCTGTAGCCTGCAGCACCTGTATTTACGATAACTGGAGCAGTTGCCGCTGTGTAAACCTGACCGTTTGAGCTAACAATTTCTGCTTCGTAATCAATTACAAGTGAACCATGAACCGCCTCAGTATAATCTGCAGCGGTAACATCTGCCTGGCCATCACCATCTGTATCAATACCAGTTACATAAGCTCCTGGAACACAAACAGAAACCCCCTGCTCATCTTCTATTTCAGGATAAGCAACTGCAGATACGATTGACATTGTCCATGCATCTGCGTCAACATCGTAACTCCATGTAACCTCTTCATTATTTGCAAGGTTAAGAGTTTCCTCTATATAGGCTTGCTCCTCTGTTGTTGCTGATGCCTCTGTAGTGGTTTCAGAACTTGTATCTGTCGCTGAACCACAAGCCACCATACTAGTAGCAAGCGCCGCAACCATCAATAAAGAAACTAATCTCTTTTTCATAAAAAGCCTCCTTCAATTTGCTTTTGTTTTCAGATTGTGATTGTAATTTAGACCTCGAACCTTGAAGAAAGCTTGAAATAATGTGAAGATTATTTGAACATTGATTTTTCAAGGTTTCTTCAAGCATTAACATTTAAAATTGCACTATAATAATGACGTAATAAATTATGAGGTGTAAAAATGAAAATTCTATTAATAGAAGATGAAAAGAGAATGTCTGCGGCAGTATCTGAGCTGCTGCGACAAGAAGGATACTCAGTTGACGTGGCTGATGAAGGCCTCGGTGGCTATGATGCTATTCTTAAAAAATCTTACGATGCAGTCATCTGCGACGTAATGCTTCCTGGCATGAACGGCTTTGAGATTGTATCTGCGGCACGAGCCGAAGGAGTTTCCTCTCCTATTATCATGCTCACCGCCAAAAGCGATATCACTGACAAGGTTACAGGACTAGATTGCGGCGCCGACGACTATTTAACAAAACCATTTCAAATAGAAGAACTTTTAGCTAGGCTCCGTGCATTGATTCGTCGAAACACCAAGGAAACCGATGGCTTACTGAATGCCTTCGATTTAAATTTAAACACCAAATCCTTGAACCTGATTTGCACCTCCACTAATAAGGAAATACGCCTTCCTGAAAAGGAATTTAAAATAATGGAATATCTCATTTCCAACAAAGGCCAAATCGTTTCCAAGGAGCAGCTAGCCCTAAAGGTCTGGGGCTACAACAATGAGGCAGAATACAATAATGTAGAAGTCTATATATCATTCACCAGAAAGAAGCTAAAATTCCTTGGTGCAAAAACAGAAATCAAATCTATCCGAGGCATGGGATACGAACTGCGAGGTTAAATATGAAATCAAAGTCTAGACTCCGTTTAATAGTCATAATAATGATGTTTTTGGTAGCAATCATGTTCGCTACCCTTGCGATCATATACGGCACCACCAAAATCCAAACTACAAAAGAAAGCAAAGAAATGCTTCAGATTTTCGCTGATTCCTACGATATAAACGGATTTCCTGACGCATCTCAGCTGGCACCTTTAAATCTTGATGAAGCACCTATCGCAACTCCAAGCACCTCATTTCACAACTTTCAGGTGTCCACCTTTTATGCAGTAGCCTTTGATTTAGATGGCAATCCCATTGATATTTTAAACGATGCCCCATCTGGTTTTTCTGATGAAGAATTAACTGCCTACGCCAAAAATCTATTAGCTTCTGGCCAAACCTATGGCGAAGGCCAAACCGTCACATACCTAATCACCCAGGGCGATGACTACATTTTGGTCACCATGATGGACACTGTCCTTATGGATTTAACCATCTCCTACCTAATAAAAAACATGGTAGTTTTCGGCTTAGTTTCGATTGTCATCCTATCTATTCTTGCATTTATCCTGTCTGGATGGGTAATGAAGCCAATAGAAACAGCCTATGAAAAACAGAAACAATTTATTTCTGATGCGGGCCATGAATTGAAAACCCCTATTTCTACTATCAGCGCCAACGCGGAGCTCCTTAGCAGAGATATGCAAAGCAATCCTTGGCTTGAGAATATAAAATATGAAAACGAAAGAATGTCTACTATCGTTCACCAGCTACTGGATTTGGCACGTCTCGAAAACATAAAACCAGTTATGAGCGAAGTAAACCTTAGTGAATTAGCCCTTGCTAATATTATGCCATTTGAAGCCACAGCCTACGAACGCGGCTTAGAACTAAACTATGAAATCGACGATAACATCATGAAAACCTGCGACAGCTCAAATATAGAAAAACTGGTTTCTATACTAACTGATAACGCAATCAGCCACTGCACCTCCGGCGGCAGCATACTTATTTCATTATCCGAAGATAATGGAAAAGTCCTATTGACTGCCTCAAATACCGGAGAAGAAATTCCAGTGAATGAACGAGAAATGATTTTTGAACGATTCTACAAGTCAGATCAATCTAGAGCCGAAAACCACGGTCACTACGGCCTCGGCCTTTCCATTGCCAAAGCCATTGTAAAGGAACATGGGGGAAAAATCTGGGTGGATTGTAATGCTGGAAACGTAATATTCTCAGCCAAGTTTTAACTTCTGCCACCTCCGGCAGAAGTCTCCATAACTAAATTGTGCCGACACCGTCGGCACAATTCAATCTTTATTTTTCGCTAATCTTATTCCACTCATAAGGGGTGTTCTGATATACGTAATAATTCAACCAATTAGAATACAAAATATTCCCGTGACTTCTCCACTGAAGCAACGGCTTCTCCTCTGGATTATCATCTGGGTAGTAGTTTACAGGCATTGCAATTTCAAGGCCCTTGTTTTTATCACGCTTGTACTCGGTATCAAGGGTGTAACGGTCATATTCTGGGTGGCCCATTACAAAGATGTTGCTGCCATCCTTAGACATGCATAGGAATACGCCTGCCTCATCGCCCTTGGCACATACTACCAAATCCTCACAGGCTTCAATATCCTCTGTTTTTACATAGGTATGGCGGCTGTGAGGGGCATAAAATATATCGTCAAAGCCACGTACAAGTGGTATTTTTCGATTCTGTACATGATGTGGGAATACTCCAAATTTCTTACCATCCAAATCATATTTTTTAATACCATAACGATAGTAAAGACCAGCCTGGCAGCCCCAACACAAATGTAACGTAGATGTAACATGAGTCTTAGTCCATTCAAAGACCTTGCACAGCTCTTTCCAGTAATCTACCTCCTCAAAAGGCATCTGCTCTACAGGCGCACCTGTGATAATTAAACCATCAAAAAATCTATCGTATACATCCTCAATATGCTCGTAAAATGTATCTAGATGTGTCTTGCTAGTATTCTTACTCTCATGACTTCCAACAGTTAGGAAAGTAACATCCACCTGAAGTGGAGTGTTTGAAAGTGAACGAAGAAGCTGAAGCTCTGTATCCTCCTTAAGTGGCATCAGATTTAATATGCCTATACTAATAGGTCTGATATCCTGGTGAGTTGACCTATTTTCGTCCATAACGAAAATATTCTCATTTTCAAGTATGGCCTTAGCAGGCAAATCATTTTGTGTTCTAATTGGCATACTTATTATTCTCCTTAATATCTCACAACTATATATAAATCACGTAACTTTTCTTATAATATCACAACCTATCCTCTTGTGCCATGCATTATTTCCTTATTCTTATACATACGTTCATCTGCAAGCAGATAAACAGAATTATAGTTTTCGTCCGTTGACTCATGCCTATATGCGTAACCAATTGCTGCACTTCTAAAAAATGTATTATCTTCTTTGTTGAGCTTATCTAAAGATGTATTAATTAATTCTATATACTCATCTACTTTTGACATGTATTCGCCTGTCAAAACTACCACAAACTCATCTCCTCCAATTCTGGCAATAAATCCCTCTTCTCCTATACAGTCCTCTAGCACATCTCCAAATTGGGATAAATATTTATCGCCCATAAGATGCCCTTGGTTATCATTCACTGTTTTTAAACCATTTAAATCAATGCTTATTACAATATAATCTTCCCCTTTATCCCATAAATTTTCCATATACTTTTCGTATTTAGAACGATTGGCTATACTTGTCAAATCATCCTCATACGCCAAATGGGCCAAAGATGCATATTCACTTCTTCTTGAGAATGATTCTGAAATGAATAAATAGTAATTAACCATAGTTCCAAAAACCATACACATAGTAGCAAGTGGTACAATCATCCTTGAAATCATTATTTGCTTAGATACTCCAGCAACCTCCAAATAGAAAAATATTACATTAAATATGAATGATAACGCTAATATTATTTGTCCGGTAATCTGAATCATTTGAGAGCTACTTACCGAATCTGCTGGCAAATCAATCATTAGTATCATTACAAACATAAAGGCTATAAGCACTATCGCATCAAGCTGATATATAAATAAAAGCTTATTTATGTGAACAATGCCCATAAAATGTAATGCTATCAATGTAAATGGAATTAATGTTCCAACAAAAGAGAAAAACCTAAAAACCTTTTTCTTTAGATAGCTTCTCATGCATCCCATTACCATATACATTAACGGAACAACCATATATAGAGAAATATATTCTATTTCTGTCTGATGGCCCTTAGTATCAATAAATAAATCCAATAAATTAAACTGCGCTAAAAACCATGTGCCTAAAACAAAAAACAATAATGCCGAATACATTTGCATATTAATTTCAGGCATGTCACTTCTAAATGCAACCGCAATAATAAAGAACATCAACCCAAAAATAATTAAAAATGCCGCTATTAAGAAAAAGAAGCTGTGGCTATATATTTCGTACGGTAGTACATCCACGTAATCGCCAATTATAGGTGCATCAAAATAATTGTAGGCACCATCCTCATTAACCAGTATAGAAAGCATTATTTTTACATCTTTGTATGATGGCTTTAGGGTTACAAAGTTATAATTACAGCCAATATACTTGTCATCCTTATATTCATCCAAAAAACGGCTTTCGATAGGCTTATCATTTTCATATAGATTCCATGCACTAAATCTACTTTCAAACACAATTGTTGGAACAGAAAAATACTTTAGAGAGACATCCTCATGGAAAAAGATTATGTTATCTCCCTTGCTGGTGCCTTTACCAATGATATTTCTAAGTTCCGATAACTTTACATCATAATACTTTGTCCCGTTATAGTACACAGTCCAGCCTTCATCTAATACAACAACATCTGAAAAACTAGCTGGCTTTATAAACCACTGTGCTACAGTCAACAACAATACAAATACTATGAAGGAAATCAACAGGTATAATATCTTCTTAACCATGATGCTCCTCCTTCACCTTGTACATTCTTTGATCTGCCAGATAGAAAACATCCTTATATTTTTTACTATTTACTTCATAACTATATGCATAACCGCAGGAAGCAGATAGGAAAAAGGTTCCATTGCTCTTATTAAATCTATCCATTCCAGCCTCAAGCCTTCTTATAGATTTGTCGCAAACATCTGCAGTAGGATTTTCAAATACAACAACAAACTCATCCCCACCAGTACGACCTATTAGACTGGCACCTTCAAATGCTTCTGTGATTAAAGTGGCAAACGCTTTAATCATTCTATCTCCTTCCAAATGCCCCAGAGTATCATTAACATATTTCAGCCTATCTAAATCCAGGCTTACAACAGCATAGTTTCCTGATAGCGTAGCAGTGACCTGACTGCATCTTGCCCTGTTCATAAGACCTGTAAGAGCATCCTTATATGCAAGTCCTTCAAGCTGAGATTTAATACGCGACTCACTCATGTGGTCTATACTATTCATAAAATAATATATGAAATGGCACATCATAAAGAACAACATGCCTATTTCAATAAAATTGAAGGCCATAAAAAGGCTTGGTTTAGTAATAACTTCATTAACTTTATACACGCGTAGTACAATAAGTTCTAGCAATGAAAAAATCATTAAAACAATGGCCCCAATAATCAGATATACTTCTGAGTCAACATTAGCGTCATATTCCTGTTCCATTCTTTCCCTTTGTTTTTCAATTACACTTTTAACCAGTAAAGGGATTAAGCATGTCATTTCTACAGCAGCTATAACACCAACAAAAGGTAAAAATCTTTGAATATGAATATAATCATAAATATGCATATCTATAAACACTATCGGATATACGATATTTAAACCAATAAAAAATTTCTGTCTTCTTTGTCCTACATTTGAATGAAGGGAGTATAAAAGAATAGTCAAAGCTAACGGCATTAGATAAAAAACCACATATTCTGACACAGAAAACAACATAGCATGATTATCAATAATACATGTTATATCATTGTATGCATAGATGTAAAAACCTAGCATCAAAGAAAAAACCGCTCCAATAATTAACTGTGACGAGCCTTTATTTATACAATATAAATATATCCAAAGTGAAAATGATAAAAATGAATATACTATAAGAAATGCACCAATGAAAAAAGATGTGCGTTTATATGCAAAGAAATATCTAAGCATTTCATGCTTTGTACCATAATAAATAGCTGGAAATTTATCAGTAAAATTATTCTCACCTACAATATATTTAATGCTGATATCATGATATCCTGTGCTACCTAAAGTTACTATATTATATTTCTTTGGAACAAAACCATCATTTTGCAGATAATCCAGGCCATAGGTATATACAAGCTCGTTATCCACATATATTGCGACAGATGTCAAAAAGCTTTTAAACATCAAGCTCATCTCATCGGAATTAACAAAAATGTTCTTAGAGATTGTAATTACCTCACCTTTCTTGCTATCTCCAATTTTATATTCGATTAAATCTACATTATCTATTTGACTATTTCCACGAGAAATAGACCAGCCATCCTCTAAACAGCTGATTTCTTTTTTAGAATTTATTATAGTCCATGAACTTCCGAAAGTTGCTAAAAGAATAATTATTAACATAAGCACTAACGGAAGTACGACTATTTTATTATTGTGGATTCGATTTAATTTATCCATAACAAGGTAATTATACCTTATAACTGTGTGTTTTTTATGGAGTAAAGACGTTAAAATTAAGCATTAATCAATGCTAATAAGCCATCCTCATCTAAAACCGTTACACCTAAAGCATTCGCTTTATCCAGCTTGCTTCCTGCCGCCTCACCAGCTACTAAATAATTAGTTTTTTTAGAAACTGAGCCAGAACACTTACCGC
>JAGBJE010000185.1 GCA_017934625.1 Pseudobutyrivibrio sp.
ATTTTTGAATACAGTTCCAGAGTGTTCTGAAAGCAAGGAGATAGTTACAGAAATTTCCGGAAATGTTGAAATGGCACATGTAAGTTTTAAGTACAATGAGAATGGACCATATATATTAGATGATGTTTCATTGAAAATAAAGGATGGAGATTATGTTGCAATAGTTGGTCGCACAGGATGTGGCAAGTCTACTTTTGTTAGGTTATTGTTGGGATTTGAAACACCAGAAAAGGGTGGAATCTATTATGATGGAAGAGATTTGACCACACTTGATAAGGCATCACTTCGAAAAAATATTGGAACAGTGACTCAAGATGGCGGGCTGTTTCAAGGGGATATTTATTCAAATATCGTAATTACGAATCCATCACTTACTATAGATGATGCATGGCAAGCAGCTGAAACAGCAAAGATAGCTGATGACATAAAGGGAATGCCAATGGGAATGTTTACAATGATTTCGGAAGGTCAAGGTGGTGTTTCAGGTGGTCAAAAGCAACGCCTCATGATTGCAAGAGCTATTGCACCAAGACCTAAGCTGCTTATTTTTGATGAAGCTACTTCAGCACTTGATAACGTAACCCAAAGACAGATATCTGAAGCACTTGATGGGATGGGATGCACACGTATAGTTGTTGCACATAGACTTTCTACAATCAAGCACTGTGATAGGATTATCGTGCTTGACGGAGGACATATCATAGAAGATGGAACTTATGATGAGCTTATCAAGGAAGATGGTTTTTTTGCAGAGTTGGTTGCAAGACAGAGACTGGATAGTTAAATAATTATGAAATGTTTGTGAAATCAATTCAGCCCATTATTATACTGTGAGATAATTACTGAGGATGATTTTCAATACACAAACGGTAGTGTGATTTTTAGTGTGACACTTTTGTGACAAATGAAATGATACTATCATTTTTGGCTGGTAGGTAACATACTGGGCTTTGAGAGGTATACAAATGAAGAAAACATTTGAGTGTGAAGCAAAAATCGAAAACCTAAATACAGCTACAGCTTTTTTAGAAGAGACCTTAGAGGAGATTGGCTGTGGAATGAAACAATCCATGCAGCTTTGTGTTGCTTTGGAAGAGATTTTTGTTAATATTGCGCACTATGCCTATGCCAAGACAGATTCATCTGGAAAGATTATTCCAGATACGGGGAGTGGACAAATGAGCTTGACATTGGTTGCTGAGGACGGAAAGGTTTATATGATCTTCGAGGATGAAGGTATTCCATATAATCCTTTAGAAAAAGCAGACCCAGATGTTACATTATCGGTAGAGGATAGAGAAATAGGTGGTTTAGGAATCTATATGGTTAAAAAAAGTATGGATGATATTACCTATGAAAATAAGGATGGAAAAAACATCCTTACTTTGATGAAAAAACTGTGAAACCACAGTAAAGATATAAAAAATAGGTTATACTTATTATTGACTAATTGAATAGAAAGGGGAGAAAGATGCAATCAGAACATATTAAGCTTGATGATGTGCAAGAGAGTTTTGAAATTATTAAGCAAGTTGCAGAGCAGTATGAGGAAAAAGCAAACATAACTGGCAAGGACGCATTGCGTTTTTCTTTGTTGGCAGAAGAGTCAATAAGGTTAGTATCGTCAATAATGACAGAGAAGGATCCTATTGAAATATGGTTTGAGGGCAATAGTAGAATATCCCATATCTGCATTAAGACTGAAACAGATATTGATGAGAATAAAAGAGAAGAGTTTGTATCAATTTCTTCAAGTGGAAAGAATGGTGCGGACAAAACTTTTATAGATGACTTTAGAGAGTTTATCACAAGACCTAAGAAACCAAGGTGGTCACTGGCTGAGTACGAAGCTGAGTTGATGCGTAGGCGAGCTGAGGATAAGTTTTCACAAGAAGCTTGGGAAAATTTGGAGCGCTCTGTATTAGCAAATCTTGCAGATGATATTGCAGTTGGTGTTAAGAATGATAATCTTTTGATAATTGTTACAAAAGATTTTTCTAAATCTCTGAAGACTGTTGGTTCGACCAGACCATTGGCATTCTCGAGTCAGATATTTCTAGCTTCTAATGAAGATGCACTGGAAAAGGCCTTTTTAAAGGTTGATAAGTGTTCGGAAGAACTTAAGCTAAAAAATAAAGACGCCCTTCGTGTAAAGCTGTTGCTGGAAGAGACAATCGGAATGTTTGAGGAAATGACAGATGCCTTTACAGCTCTGATGTGGGTGGAAAAGTATAAAAATCAGTGCGCTATTAAGCTCATTGGAAATGCAAAAATTGATGCTGATACAAAAATGGAGTTGCTTTCTGTTTCTAGTACAGGAACCAACACCATGGCTAAAGGCTTTATGGGTAAGATAAAGGATATAATAGAAACGGGTATCCTTAATTATGAAGCAGTAATGAAGCTTAACCAGCAATATAATGGCATTCCTGTTAATTATGCAGGGTTGGGAGTTTATAGTGATTTAGGTATTGCAACAAATCCGGCTGCATTTTCGGGTATGATGTGGTCTATGCAGGATTACAAGCATTCACTTGAAGAGGGAAAAGCTTCTGACGAGGGTATGCTGGGAGCATGGGATGAATTGGAAAAATCCATTGTTGCAAGCGTGGCTGATGATGTAATAGTTGGAGTAGACAGAAACAAAGTACAAATTACAATGATATACAAATTGAAGGAGGAGTGACGTATGCTTAACATTAACATTTTAAAGGATGGTGGAAAGGCCGTTTATTCACTTGAGGGTAGACTAGATACTTCCACTGCACCTCAGTTAGAGGAGGCGGTTAACGGTAATATATCCGAGCTTAATGACCTCTCCTTTGATTTTGCAAAACTAGAGTACATTTCTAGTGCTGGATTAAGAGTTCTGTTATCAACACAGAAAACAATGAATAAGCAGGGAAAAATGGTTATCAAAAATGTATCTGAAGAAGTTATGGAGATTTTTGATGTGACAGGTTTTTCTGATATTCTTACAATCGAGTAGTATATTCAGAACCCACATCCTAAACAGGATGTGGGTTTTTGGTTATAAGGAAAAACACTATGAGAAATGATGTTTTTGTAAATACCTGTGTATTTGCTGCAAAAAAAATGTATTTACTTCCAGATTATGCAAATCGGTATCAGGGAAGAATCGGCTTTGAAATATTATCCATGTTTGATTTGCCTGATTTTGAAGAGGAATTAAAAAAGTGTATTCCTATACTAAAGGCTTGTCCAATTTCCTTTCATGGGCCTGTATATTGTGCTGAGCATTCTGCTGCGAAGGGAACTGCTGAATACGACGAAACAATGTGGCATATTAATAAGACAATAGAGTATTCCAAGCTTTTAAACAGCTCTCATATGACCATGCATCTTAATAACTGCATTGTGGATGCTGAGGCTAAGGAAAGAATGCTAAAGAATGCGCTAGAGAATTATAAAGAATTAGAAGCCATGTTTGGAGATTTTGGCTGTAAAATATTTGTTGAAAATACAGGGACAAAGCTGCAGAAAAATATGTTATTGAATCAGGATGAATTTACTGAACTGTGTGTTGATAAGGGCTTTGATGTGTTAATTGATGTTGGGCATGCGTCAGCAAATGGCTGGGATATTTCTAAGCTTATTACAAATCTGAAGGGACAGATTAAAGCATATCATTTGCACAACAATGATGGGCTACATGATAATCACAACAGACTGCATGAAGGGGTATTAGACATGGATTTCCTTCTTAAATACATTAGGCAGGAGACTCCAGAGGCAGAGCTTATCATTGAATATACAAGAAGAAATCAAGAGGGAGATGGATTGAGAGAAGATATAGAAGAAGTGTTAAGTATGTAAGATTGGTGGGGTAAGTATGAGTTTCGATTTGAGCCAAGATAATTTTAATTACATATTCACCAACATGGAGGATGCGGTATGCATCATGAGCGGCAAAGGCGTACTTATTTATGCAAATGCTTCTGCAAGAAAACTGTTTGGTATAAGTGAAGAAAGCTTTTCAGACCAAAAGATTTGGAAGTACATACCGTATACCGAAAGAAATGATGATTTGATACAGATGTTTATTGACAGCTCTAAACAAAAGCTTATGAACCATCAAGGAATGGTTGATTACGAAAACATAGACGGTAAGATTTTTAAACTTCGTATTAGTATGTCTGCAACAAAAATGCCAAATGGAGAAATACTATATATTTCAATCATCAGTGATCTTACAGAATTTATCAGAGTCAATATGGCTTTTGAGCGTTATACATCAAGAGAGATTGCACAGTATGTATTACATAATCCAGGAGGCGAGTTGTTAGGCGGCCAGCAAAAAGAATGCTCAATCCTGATGAGCGATTTGCGAGGTTTTACCGCCTTAAGCACCAAGCTGTCACCAGCTGATTTGATAATACTGTTAAATCATTATTTTGAAATGATGGTTGAGGTCATTGCAAAATATAATGGTTCTGTAATTGAATTCTTGGGAGATGGAATATTTGTTATATTCGGTGCTCCAAAAGATGACAGTGAACATGCATTGAGCTGTGTGAAATGCGCTGTTGAAATGCAAAATGCAATGAAGGCAGTTAACGAATGGAACGAAGAAAACAACTATCCCGTTCTTGAAATGGGAATTGGTATAAATTCTGGAAAAGTAGTTGTTGGAAATATAGGGTCTTTGAAGAAGACAAAATACGGATGCATGGGTGAGAATGTAAATCTTGCAGGTCGTGTTGAAAGCTATACAGTAGGAGGCCAAATATATATTTCTCAGAACACTAAGGAGCTTATTACTGAACCACTTGATATTGCAAGTGAAGATAGTTTTATGCCTAAAGGCGGAAAGCAGGAGCTTAAAATATACGAGATAAAAGGAGTGGGTGATTTAGTAGTAGATACAATAAATGATACGATAAGTTGGGAAGGTGTAAAAAAGGAAGATGAGGTGGCACTATACGCCTTGGAAGGTAAGGCCGTATGCGGTGATAGAAAAAAGGGAACTGTAAAAGCCATATCAGCGGATAGACGATATGGGTTGCTTAAAACAGATGAGACACTTTTGGATAAGCAGAATATTATGATTGATATTGGTGGAGATTTGTACGCCAAGGTAATAGGTAATGTTGATGGAATGTATAATATATGCTTCACATCAAAGCCTGATATATTTAAGACCTGGTTAAATTCAGTTATTTAAAATAATAATGTGTAATATTTGTGAAATACCATAGATATGTGTATTATTGTTTGATAAAATAAATAGTAATAAGGTATTTTCATACATAAAGTATTGAGGAGGAGATTATGGCAGAGAAAAATTTTAAAAAGGGCGAAGTGATTTTTAAGCAAAATACTATTGGGGATAGCCTGTATCAGATAATTGATGGTTCAGTAGGTATTTATGTAAATTATGGTAAGCCAGATGAGTACATGCTTACAGAACTTAATAATGGCCAATATTTCGGAGAGATGGCGGTTATTGAAGCTTATCCACGTAGCGCTTCGGCTGTTGCTCTTAAGGATGTAAAGGTCCAGGAGATTAGTGCAGATGATGTAAGTGAGTATTTTAAATCTGAGCCAGATAAGATTTTAGATATTATGAAGCATCTTACAGGAAGACTTCGTGGATTGACAGATGACTATTTGGAGGTGTGTGCTACAATCAAGTCCATTGTACCTGGTGAAGATACCTCTAAGAGAAGCGCAAGCTTACTTGATAAAATTAAGAAGTTTGCAAATATATATGGACGCACAAAGGATGTATCTAAGATTGAAAGCGTTGAGTCAAAGAGAAAGATTAATAAAGTAGCACACTCTGAAGGGTATGCTGGTACTGTTGAAAAATTCAAAAAGGGTACTATACTCTTCAAAGCTGGTGAAGTCGGTGACTGCATGTATGATATCCACTATGGTAAAGTAGGTATTTTTACAGACTATGGAACTGACAAAGAGAAATGCATCGCAGAGCTTCATAGTGATGAATTCTTTGGCGAGATGGGTATGATAGATAATATTAAGCGTAGTGCAACAGCTGTTATCTTAGATGAGGGAACAGTCATTGAGACAATTTATATGAAGGATATTGAAAAGCTATTCAAGGAAAATCCTCCAAAGATAGAGATGATATTAGCACATATCTCTTATAGATTAAGAAAGCTAACCAATGAATACACAGATGCATGTAAAATCGTGTTTGATGTATACAATGCAGAAGCTAATGGTTCTGTTGGTGCTGATTTAAAGCAGCAGGTTGATGGTTATCAGAGTCATTTATACTAAGGAGAATATATAATGAGATTTATAAGGATCAGCTCAGGTGAGCTGGTCCTTATATTTTCGACATCAATTTGTGACAGTTCTGTGACAAAACAAATGGTAGGATATCTTTAGAAAGATGAGCGTAAAATGAAAGGGAAATTTTAAAATGCGTAAAGAAAAAATGATATTCAATTTGGCGTTAGCAGGACTTGTTATTACTACAGCAATGGTTAGTTTTATGGGATGTGGAAAGAATGCTAGTGATGATAATGAACCAAAGACATTTATTGATGTGACAGAGGATGGCAAAAAGGTAACAGCTTTCTTTGATAAGACTGGCAAAGGTACAGCCGGCGGAAGTGGCATAACAATCAATGAAGATGAATACCTGGTAATTGATAGTCAGGTTACTGATGGAGCAGTTCAGGTAAAAGTTGTATCTGGTGGAGATAATATTAATGAAGCTCCTATCGATGATGAAAAACAGGCAACTATCGATTACGAATTTGACAGCATTGGTATTACAGAGTACTACGAAATTCCAGCAGGAAGCTATATGGTGACAGTAAACGTAACTGACAAGGCTACAGGTTCAATTACTTTTTCAGTTGTAGATAGACCAGAAGAATAATTTGTAAAATTTTAAAATTGGTGCGACATTAGGTTACATGCTACAAACAGAGCATACATAACCATCCTGGATAAAGGTTTCAATATTATCACAAAAAGGGGCAGCTAAAGTGTTTATGGATTTTAGATCGCAAGACAATCCGGTTCCTATACACTTTGTGTAAGCCTCTTTTTTTGTCCAAATTTCAAAGAATGCCTTATCCTTGTAAGGTGAGTTATTAATATAATCAGCTTCGGCAGGATGACAGAATATATTCATAATGTCAAAAGGAGCTTCACGGAGCTGCTCAACATCAACGCCTATGGCAGAGTCTGTAGATAATCCCAAGAGAACAGCCCCCTTAGTGTGGGAAAAATTGAAATCTATTGGAGGCTTGATGTTTGGGGCTACCAACTTAGGTTTTTTCATATCAGAATAATTAAATTCTAAATTTTTATTATCAATTCCAGTTTCCTTTACAATTGCAAGTCTGGTCATGACAGCAGCGTAAAGGGATAAGATTTTATCTGATTCAAACTTATATCTATTTATTTTTTCCATTCGTTCATAAGAAACAAAGCCGGATAAGTAGTCGTGAACCTGCCCCCAATGATTGGCATTGTCCTTTAGAAAATAAACTTTTGTACTCATGCTAAGATAATAATATAAATAAACATACAAGAAAATAGTTGGGAGAAATCTCTTATTGATAAATTTTTTTAATAACTTTATTGACAAAACTAGACATCTAGTGTATTTTATACGAGGTTAGTAAAGGCTAACAAAAATCAGAACAAGCTACAAGGTGGGCGGTAAGTATTTTGAAATCTATAAAAATAAATCCCATTGTTATCATATTGATAAATGTTATTGCTCCGACTATGTATATTTTTATGAGCGGTAAATATTTACAAATATATCTTTTCACATTTGCGGCAGCACTGTTTGTTTTGATGGGAAGATTCAAAAGACTAGCTGGGTATTTGATTGTATATGGAGTAATGATGGGGATATATTATATAACCCTAAACATAAAAGGAATTCAGTTTATTGGATTATTTATAATCGTAATAATACAGTCGGTTCCTTGTATAGCCTTGGCTTCAATATTGATTAGTAAATATAATTCTGCCCAGTTATTATCGGCTCTTGAAACAATGAGAGTTCCAAGAGTTTTGGTAGTGGCAGTAACTATTACTTTAAAATATATTCCAACCTTCAGGAGAGAATTTTCCTATATAACCGAATCTATGCGCTTGCGTGGTATTGGATTCACCTGGAAAAAACCAATAAAAAGCTTTCAGTACTTTATTATTCCTCAACTCTTTAGGTGTGCCGCTTTGGCTGAGGAAGTCACAGCTGCAGGTCTTGTAAAGGGAATTGATGCGCCAATGAGAAGAACCTCATACTACGAGGAAAAAGCGACCTTTGCAGATGTTGCAGTATTTGCACTATTTTTAACTGGATTAGCTGGAGGTTTTGTATGGAAACTAATGTAATCAAAGCAGATGATTTGTGTTTTTGCTACGATCAGTCAAGTGAAGGCATTAATGATATAAACTTTGCAATAGATAAAGGTGAAATTGTTTTATTAACTGGAAACAGTGGAAGCGGCAAATCCACATTACTAAAATGCCTCAACGGTCTGATACCTTCGGTTACCGAGGGTGAAATAAAGGGGATGTTATCAATAGAAGGCGAGAAATACAGTGATTTAAAAATGCATCAGCTTAATCAATTGATAGGTTCCGTTTTTCAAAATCCCCGGTCTCAGTTTTTTACTGACAATACGACTGCCGAGCTTGTATTTCCAATGGAAAACTATGGCTATACAATCGATGAAATGAAAAAACGTCTTGAAAGTTTAAAAAGAGCCTTTGGACTAGATGGCTTGATAGACAGAAATATATTTACTCTATCAAGTGGGGAAAGGCAGCTTATAGCATTAGCTTCTGCAGTTACCATGAAACAAAAAGTTCTTTTATTTGATGAGCCTTCAGCAAACTTAGATTATGGCAATGCCATGAAGCTTGGGCGGATTTTAAAAAGGTTGAAAGAGAACGGATACACTGTCATTGTAGCTGATCACAGGTTTTACTATCTAAGCAATACTATCGATAAAGTTTTATTCATGGAAAATGGACTACTAAAGGTATGTAATAGTGAGGATGAGTTTAAAAAAGGGAACTATAACACAAGAAGCTTTGATATCTTTTCTATAGATATTCCCTTCCCTATAAATGATACTTCTGGGAAAAATGTTGCGAGAATAGAGGAGGTCTATTACAAGGATATATTAAAGGGAATTAACCTAACCCTTAGAAAGGGAGAGATTACAGTTCTTATTGGAAACAATGGTGCAGGTAAAACCACTCTTGCCAAGACACTTTGTCAGAGTATAAAGCCTGATAAAGGAAAGGTTGATATAAACGGACTTCCATTTTTTATTATGCAGGATCCTGATTACCAGCTCTTTGGTACTTCAGTGCAAAATGAGCTAGAGCTCGTAAAAAATGATCAAGGGGCTATAGATAATGTACTTTCATACTTGGGGCTTTCAAAATACAGATATAAGCATCCTTTTGATTTGAGCGGTGGGCAAAAGCAAAGATTACAGATTGCAATGGCTATGCTTTGTGATAGAGAGTTAATTATATTTGATGAACCTACAAGTGGTCTTGATGTGTATTCTATGCTTAGTGTATCCGAGCAGGTGAAGAAGCTTAGAGAAAAAGCAGGAGTATTAGTAATATCACATGATTATGAATTCATAAGGCATGTGGCTAATCGGATTATATATTTAAACAATGGAGTTATTGAAAAAGATTTTATTTTAGATAGGACCACCTTATCTGAATTAAATAATATTTTTATCAAAATGCAGGAGGAAGAATAATATGAAAATACTTAAGATTAAGGACGTAGTAATGGTGGCATTACTTACAGCATTGTACTTCATTATTTACAACATTGCAGGAATGTTAGCAATGGTATTTGGGGCATTTGGTCATGCAATTAGCCCGGGAATTTGTGGATTATTCTGTGGAATTATTATGTACTTTGTAAGCAGAAAGGTGGGAAAGTTTCTTCAGTTTACATTGATGCAGGCAATTATCATTCTGCTTTTCACTATCATGGGTGCAGGATATATCCCTTGGGTTATAACATCTATTGTAGCGGCAGTGATTGCAGATATTATTGCTTCTCGAGAGGCTAATCCACCTGTATGGAAGCTAGGTGTTGCATCAGGTGTATTTCATGTAGGCCAGGCACTTGGCTCAATTATTCCAGCCATGTTTTTTATGGAAAGCTATAAGGAAGATTGGATTGCAAGAGGACAGACAGCGGAGCAGATGGATGCTTGGGTTGAGGCGGCTTCAGGTGCACTTGGAGTAATTGCAATTGTAGTAGTATTTGTACTTGCTTTTGCAGGTATTTATGTAGGATATGCACTACTTAAGAATCATTTTGCTAAGAAAGAATTACAGGCAGCTTAAGTATATTTCCCCTAAAGAGAATAGCTTCTCTTTGGGGGGATATTAAAATTTTTTGCAACAATAAAACACTGTTTCAATGGAGAGCAGTTAATGAATTTATCAATTAAACAGGAATTAGAAAATCGTTATGAAAAGGAAGTGTGGATAGACTCAACACTTGGGGAATCTTTAGAAAGCCTGGCTTCGAAGTTTCAGGATAAAATAGCGGTCACCTTTGACCAAGTGGATTATTCCTATGAAGACTTAAATGATAAAGCAAATAGGGTAGCTAATGGTTTACTGAAAATGGAATTCAAACCAGGGGAGCATATGGTGGTACAGCTTCCAAATTCATACGAGTTTGTAACTATAGTTTTTGGAATGTTTAAAGCTGGAATTATTCCAATTTTTGCATTGCCAGCTCAACGCAAAAATGAGATATATGGAATTCTTCAAAATTCAGGCGCAACTGGATATGTGATAGCAAATTCTTTTATGGGATTTGATTATTTAAGCCTGGCAGATGAAGTGATTGAAATGGGATACAAGGGGAAAATTCTGGTTTCAGGCGATTCTAAAACATTTCTTTCTACAAAAGACTTATATCAAGAGAGTGCTGAGGTGCTGATTGAAAATATATCACCTGGCTCTATAGCATTATATCTTTTATCAGGTGGAACTACAGGGGTACCCAAGCTTATTCCAAGGCGTCATGGAGATTATCTGTACATGGCAAGCCAGGTAGCGAAAAGATGCGAGCTGGATGAGAATAGCGTTTATCTTGTATCACTTCCTGTGGAACACAATTTTCCATGGGGATGTCCAGGAGTAATAGGAACGCTACTTGCTGGTGGAAGAGTCGTAATATCTTCTGTTTCAAGCCCAGACGAAATTCTAAGTCTTATTGAAGATGAGGGTGTAACTATAACAGCACTTGTTCCAGTGCTTGCAAACATGTGTATTGATCTGCTTGAGTATGATGACTTTGATTTATCAACTCTTAAGGTAGTTCAAATTGGAGGCTCGGTGCTTGATCCAAACTTGGCAATAAGAATCGAGGAAGGCTTTGGTTGCATATTACAGCAGGTGTTTGGAATAGCAGAAGGACTAATCTGTACCACAAGGCTAGAGGATGATGATGAGGTTAGGTTTTATAAACAGGGAACACCGGTTTCTTGTTACGACGAGCCAAGAATAGTAGATGAAGCAGGTAATGATGTTTCTGTTGGAGAGTTTGGCCATTTAATTACACGTGGCCCATATACTATCTATAGCTATTTAAACGGTGAGAAAGAATGTGTGGATGAGAAGTGTTATTTCCTTACAGGTGATAGGGCAAGATTTTGTGAGGATGGTAATATCCAGGTGGTTGGTCGCCTTATGGAGATGATTAACAGAGCTGGAGAAAAAATAGATCCAACAGAGCTGGAGGATATGCTTATATCGCATCCTAAAATTGAGGATGTGCAGGTAGTTGGAATTAAGGATGATAATCTTGGTGAAAAGATTTGTGTATTCATACGAGATGATGAAGAAACATTAAAACTAAATGAAATAAGAGATTTCTTGATAACTAATAAGGTGGCAGCTTTTAAGCTACCTGACCAAATCAAGTATGTATCTGATTGGCCCCTTACAAATGTGGGCAAAATCAATCGCAAAGAACTTAAGAAAATGGGAGAAATTGTATGAGCAAAGATATAAAGAATGAGGCTATAGAGTTTATACGACAAGAATTAGCCAAGCAGTTACAGGGCGCTTCATTTTTAGATTCTGATAATCTTGTTCAATTTGGACTTAGCTCAATTATGGTAATGCAGATTTCCAGTCGACTTCGCAAATACGGATTGAGAATTCCTTTTGCGAAGCTCTTTTCCGCTCCTAATTTAGATGCATGGATACAACTAGTCGAGGAATCAGAGGTAAAAACTAAAAGAACCACCAAACCCATTACAAATATAGAAGTGGATAATGGACCATTTCGTTTGACAGATGTGCAGTATGCATATTTGGTTGGGAGAGAGGAGGAGCAGATCCTTGGCAGAGTATCATGCCACGCATATATGGAATTTGACTGTGAAAATATTGACGCCATAAGGCTTGAAAAAGCTTGGAATATGGTTCAAAGCAGACATCCAATGCTTAGAGCAAAATTTTTTGAAGATGGGATGCAACAGTTTATGGATGCGCCTTATTCAAAAGAGATAACAGTTATTGATTGTGAAGAAGCAACTGATTCAGAGATTGAAGAAAAGATTAATGAGCTGCGAGAAACCAGGAGCCATAGAAAGCTAAAGGTGAACCTTGGACAGGTGGCGGGGCTTGCGCTTGTAAAGCTTCATGAAAATAAATCAAAAATGATATTAGATGTGGATCTTTTAGTTGCTGATGTGGCTAGTATAGGAATAATTTTAGATGACTTAGCAATTGCTTATGAAACCGGGACTTTAAAGAAAGCTGATGCTTACACGTTTAAGAATTACTTGGAAGACCAGTTGAGTATAGATAGTAAAAAGCGTCAGGAGGATATGGATTTTTGGAGAGGCAAGATTAATAACATGCCAGAATGCACACCAAATCTTTATTTGAAGACGGATCCCGAAAAGCTGGACATTCAAAAATTTGAAAGACGACAAAAGAATATTCAAGCTGAGAGCTGGGGCAAAATCAAGGGGATTGCAGTACAAAATGGTGTTACGCCATCTATGGTTTTGCTTAGCGCATATTGTTTAGTAATAGAAAGATGGTGTAATCAAAAATCATTTTTTGTTAATTTACCATTGTTTAACAGAAAGCTTGAAAATCAGAATGTAGAAAGAATGGTGGCTGATTTCACCAATTTGTTACTTGTAGATTTTTATCGGGAAGCTAACGAAACATTCCTTGATACTGTTCTTAGAATCAAAAAAACATTTCTTGAAAACATGAGTCATGATTCATGCTCAGGTGTAGAAGTCCAAAGAATGGTGCAAAAGAAAAATGGGAATATAAATATAGTTGCCCCATTGGTTTTTGCGTGCAATATCGATGCTGCTATTGAAACTCAAAATTCTAGAAGAGTGTTTTCTGATATAAGCTATATGATTTCCCAGACACCTCAGGTGTGGCTGGATTTTCAGATGTATGAAAGAGATGGCATGCTTCAAATATGTTGGGACTCTGTAGTAGGACTTTTTGAAGAATCGATGCTTGAAGATATGCAACAGGCTCTAGTTGATTTGCTTTTGAAGCTGACGGACGAAAAACAGTGGGAGATATGTCATGATTTGCTGCCAGAATATCAGCATAGCTTTTACGAAAAAGAAATTGAAAATGTAATGGCCCACAATACAAAAGACAAAAGCTTAATTACAGATGTAATGAGTACATGTCTTCGTAATCCAGATAAAATTGCTCTTATTGATGCAATAAATGATAAAAAGATTACATACAAAAAGCTTTTTGATAATGCATCTAAAGTGGCGAATTATCTCATAGAAAATGGTGTTAAGCCAAGAGATTATGTGGGAGTGAAAATTCAACGTTCGCTAGAACAGATTTATTGCTGCATAGGTGTTTTAATGGCGGGAGCTTGCTATGTACCTATAGGGGTAGCACAGCCTGAGGAACGAATAAAACAGCTTTCCTCACAGATAGATTTGTCATTTGTGATTGAAAATTATTCTAAGGTGAAATCACAGGAAAATAGCTTTGATTACTATATAAATTCAGGTAAAGACAGTGCTTATATCATAATGACATCTGGTAGCACAGGTGTACCTAAATGTGTGGAGATTTCACATGAAAGTGTAATGAATACAATCGATGAAGTTACAAGGCTTGCAAATGTCTGTAAGAATACTGTTTCTCTTGCAGTAGCTTCATTTGATTTTGATTTGTCGGTTTATGACATGTTTGGAATCCTTGGAGTTGGTGGAACTTTAGTAGTATTAGATGAAGAAAATGCGAAAAATCCAGAAAAGTGGGCACAGGCCATAGAAGAGTACGGGGTCAATCTATGGAATTCAACACCAATGGCATTTGATATGTGCGTTACATATTTTGAAAGTATAGAAAAGCCACTAAGTGTAGATTTTGCATTACTTTCTGGAGATTGGATTCCTCTTGATTTATCAAGTCGCTTTAAGAGGTTAAACCCCCATGGAAAAGTTATAGCTATGGGTGGAGCTACAGAGGCAGCAATTTGGTCTAATTATCTTTTAGTACCAAATACTATCCCAAGTGAATGGAAGTCCATTCCATATGGTAGACCATTAGCTGGACAGACATATCGTGTGGTAGATGAGCTGAATAGAAGCTGTCCTTTTTATGTTTCTGGTGAATTATGGATTGGTGGTCATGGTGTGGCAAAGGGCTACAAGGGTGATGAAAAGCTTACCAATCAGAAGTTTATAGAGGATGGAATTACCTGGTACAAAACAGGCGATCAGGGAATGATTTGGGATGACGAGACTATTGAATTTTTAGGACGCAAGGATTATCAGGTAAAAATAAAAGGCTATCGAATAGAGATGGGAGAGGTAGAAAGCGGAATAAAGAAAATTGGTTATATCAAAAATGCTGTAGTTTGTATTATAGATGAAACAAAGAGAAAGCGACTAGCTGCGGCAGTGGTTATTGATGAGAATAAATCAGATAAGACTACTTTCGATGAAGAAAAGCTTGTGGCTGATATCAGACATTTCATTCCAGATTATATGGTTCCAGAATCCTTTAAGCTGGTGGATTTTATCCCAATAACAGCAAATGGAAAGCCAGATAGAAAAGCTATCAAACAGCTTATTGAGGACGAACTTGTGGGAGAGTCTTTTGTAGCGCCACAGGGGGATATCGAAAAGGCTATATACAAGGTATGGTCAAATGTACTTGAGATAAAAGAAATATCTCGAGAAGACAATTATTTTTCAATAGGTGGAGACAGCTTAAAGGCTGTTTCCATAGTCGCAAAATTGAAAAAAGAGGTTGATCCTAGTATTAAATGGACAACCAATATGCTATATAAATCTCCAACAATCAAAGCCTTGGGCCAAATAGTAGCGGCTAACATGGAAGAGATGGAGGAGGATGTTATTTAGGCATCTAGTAGACACTTATTAATTGGTAACAGAGGTGAATAATGGAAAAGCTGGATTTAACCAAAGAAATTAAAGAACTAGAATTAAAAAATATCCATATTTGGTGCGAAGATAATCAGTTGAAATTCAAAGCACCCAAAGGTGCGGTAACGCCAGAAATTAAAGAATTTTTGATTAATCGAAAGGAAGATTTTATTGTATTTCTAAACAACAATAACAAGCTTCTTACTTTTTCAGAGGATGAGGGGGCAAGATATGAAAAGTTCCCACTAAATGATATTCAGAATTCATATGTAATGGGGCGCAGCAATACCTATGAGTTAGGTGGTGTAGCCTGTCATGGATATCTGGAGGTAGAGTTTGATGAGGAGCTTGACCCAAAGCTTTTAGAGCGTGCATGGAACAAGGTTATTGCTAAGCATGACATGCTAAGAGCAATTGTTTTTGATGTAGGTTATCAGATTATTCAGGAATCTGTTCCTTATGTAGAGGTTAAATGTATTGATTTAAATAATGGTGCAGATAAAGCAGAGGTTGAGGCTTTAAGGGCAGAGCTTTGTGATAAGCAGTACGAGCTTGGCAAGTGGCCTATGTGTGATTTGGCCGTGTCCCTTGAGGGAAAGAAGAGTATCATTTATTTTTCTCTAGATATGCTTATTGCAGATTTCCTTAGCATGAATTTGATTTTAAATGATTTAGAGAAATACTATCGAGATATTGACGGCCCAATGGATAAGACTATCAGATATCGAGATGTGATTTTATATCAGGATAGATTAAAGAAAATAACCAGCCCTTTAAAACGTGAAGCAGAGAATTATTGGGAAGCAAAGCTTCCTACTATGGGAGAGGCTGCGGATATTCCAGTTATAAAAAAGATTGGAATCGAAACTAGCAGCTTTACACAGAAAAAGGTTTTCTTTGAAAAGGAAAAATGGGAAAAGCTTTGCAAGGTTGCAAAGGATAACCAGGTAACAGCATCTGTACTTGTGCTTTCATCGCTTTCAGAGGTTGTAGCCAGATGGTCAGGAAATGATAAATTCTGTATCAATTCAACTATGTTTACCCGCCCACTTGAAGTGGAAGGTGTAAATGATGTTGTTGGTGATTTTACTGATGTAAATATAACTTCAATCAATATCGACCACAGCAAGACATTTAAAGAGCGAATGCAGAAGATTCAAAACGATTTGTGGGATGATTTGGAGCACAATCAGATTTCCGGTGTAGAGGTGCTTCGTAGACTTACTAAATACAAAAAGAAAAACGTAATCATTCCAGTAGTTTTTACAAGTACACTGGGGCTTGCTAGCTCAGATGATGCAACTGTAAAACGTAATGTTATCTACAAGATTAGTCAGACTCCTCAGGTTTATATTGACTGTCAGGCTTGTGATGAAAATGGTGGCGCAAAGGTTAATTGGGATGTAAGAGATGGTGTATTTGACCAGGTATTAATTGATCAGATGTTTGAAAGCTTCAAGCAGATTTTGATTGATTTTGTAGATAATACAGATGTGCTTCTTGAAAAGAAGGAGCCAATTGAACTAAGTGAAAATAGCCTAAAGGCAAGAATTGAAGCCAATTCATTTGTAAAAGAGTATGCACCAGAGATGATGCAGGATGGATTTTTAGATTCACTAAAGAATCATCCAGACAAGATTGCCCTTAGTACCGATGAAACACATCTTTCATATAAAGAGCTTTCCAGATATGTACAGACTATAGCGGAGGTATTAAAGGAAAATGGTATTTTACCTGGTGATAAGATTGGTATTGATATTGATAAAAGCCATTATCAAGTCGCTGCAGTGCTTGCAACGCTTATTTGTAACGGTACGTATGTGCCTATCGATGTAAGACAACCAAAGGCTAGAAAAAATAAGATTACTAATTCGGCAAATATCAAGGTGGTACTTACAGATTCTGATTCAGATACATATGAAAAATGCAAGAGTGTGAATGTAAGGTCTCTTAAACTTTCAATGAATGATTTAGATATAAGTGGTCAGGTTACAGATTACGATCGCTTGGCGTACATCATATTTACATCTGGAACTACAGGCGAGCCAAAGGGTGTATGTATCACTCATAGAGCAGCCATGAATACAATCTGCGATGTAAATGAAAGATATGAATTGGGTGAAGAAGATGTATATCTTGGACTTGCAAATCTTTCATTTGATTTATCAGTGTTTGATATATTCAGTAGCTTTAAGGTGGGAGGAATGCTTGTGCTTCCTACTTCATCCAAGATTGCTGACCCGGGATATTTATATGATTTGATGCTTCTTAGACGAGTTAGCTTTATAAATGCAGTTCCAGCACAGATTCAGATGATTGTAAACTATGTTGAATCGGCTAAATCTATCAAGAAGTCTAGCTGGCTTAGAACTGTAATTATGTCGGGAGATTGGATACCAGTTAATCTTCCAAAACGTATATACGAATTCTTTGAGAATGTAAGAGTAGTTAGCAAGGGTGGTGCCACCGAGGCATCTATATGGTCTATCTATTACGATATCAAGCCAGAGGAGACATTTGAAAAGAGTGTTCCTTATGGTAAACCAATGGCAAATCAGAAATTCTTTGTTTTAAATGAAAGCCTGGTGCCATGTCCTGATTATGTAACGGGAAATCTATATATCGGAGGTATTGGTCTTTCGGAAGGATATTTAAATGACAAAGAGATGAATGATGCAAAATTTGTATCACTTCCGGAAACAGGTGAAAGAATCTACAGGACAGGTGACAGGGGTTACTATCGACCTGATGGAAATATTATTTTCATGGGTCGAGAGGTAGGTGATGAACAGGTTAAGATTCATGGGCATAGAATCGAGCTTGCGGAAATTCGTTCAGCCCTTACTGAATGTACAGGTGTTGATAGTGCTGTTACATTTACAACAGGTGAAAAGGCTGAGGAATTAAAAATAGCAGCTGCTGTTACACCTAGAAGAAAATCTGCTGTTACAGAGTACACGGTAGATGAAGAAGAGCAGAGTTGGTCAAATGAATGTGCTAAAAAGTGCGAAGAGTTTATCGACGGCAACCTGCTTGAGGCGTGGACAAAGAAATCTGAAGAAGTAGTAGTTGGGGATATCTATAACACCTTTGTATACTATAAGCTTTTTGACGAAGTAGGAAAGAAGGCATCATTTGAAAATGTAGTAAATACTATTGGAGTTCCAGAAAAGCTGTATAAGCTTACTAAACGCTGGTTGAATGTACTTGTAGAAAAGGGCGTTTTAGCAGAGGAGGAAGGTGAATACTACCTAATTGAAAATGATGTAGAGCTTGATAGCAAGAAGCTTTGGGAGGAATTTGAAAGAGCTGAGGCAGACTTTGAATACAGCAAAGAGTTCTTTAAGTATTTGAAGATGTCTAGTGATGTTCTTCCAGAGATGATTAGAGGTGATGAAAATCCTCTTAATATTCTTTTCCCAAAGGGAGATGTAGGTCCGGCCATGGCATCTTACCATGATAACAAGATTAACCGAGTTCAAAACGGTATTGCCAAAACTGAGATTATCAATCTTGCAAAGCGATCATTTGCTGAGCATCCAGAAAAGACATTTAGAATCCTGGAGGTTGGAGCAGGTGTAGGAGGAACTACACTTGATTTGATTCCAGAGCTAGATGGTTTGAATGTAGAGTATCATTTTACAGATTTGTCTACATTCTTCCTAAATAATGCAAAGCTTAACTTTAAGGATTACGACTTCCTTAAGTATGGTATTTTCGATATCAATAAGGATTTTTCAGAACAGGGATATGATGCATTTTCATTTGATGTTATTTTATGCGCAAATGTGCTTCACAATGCTAAGAATATTCACTGGGTATTGGATAATCTGAAAAATATGCTGGTAGATGGCGGTATTATGACTGTCCTTGAGGAGACTAGAGTAAGCTACATTCTTCTTACTTCTATGGAGTTTAAGGATGGTCTTACAGGATTTGAGGACGAGCGCGCAATTGAAGATCAGACTTTCTTTACAAGAACGCAGTGGGAGAACAACTTTGCTGGCGCCGGTGGAAATATTGTATTTGAATTTCCAAGTAAGGATTCAAAGCTCGATATTACAGGTCAAACTGTATATGTAGTCAGATATCAAAGCCAGTATCAGCAGCTAGATAAGAAGATGGTTCTTAAAGAACTTTCAGAAAAGGTTTCTCCTTACATGATGCCAAGCAATTTATTGGTACTTTCTAAGCTTCCACTTACTGCAAATAAAAAGGTGGATACGAAGAAGGTAAAGGGCTTACTTGAGATGGTAGAAAGCACTGGCGAGGATGCTCTTGCTACAAAAGAAATGCCGGAAACTCAGCTGGAAAAAAAGGTGGCTGCAGTGTGGGCAAGAGAGTTAAAGATTTCTGATGTTGGAAGAAATGATAATTTCTATGATATTGGTGGTGATTCTCTTTTGATTGCCCAGGTAGTAGGCAAGATGGTAGAGGAGATAGAAGAGGCAAAGGACTGGGAATGGAGCTCACTTCTCACTGAGATGATGCAACATCCAACAGTAAAAGAAATATCTATTCAGATTGAGAAGTTCCTAAGCAGTAGAGATGATTTCGTTGATCCATCTCTTATTAAGATAAAGGAAAGTAAAAAGGAAAATGCTCAGTCAGTGGCAAAGGTATTATTCCATGCTGGTACAGGTACTTTATCCGCATATTCGGAATTTATGAATTTGCTGGAACAGGATAGCAAGGATGATGAAGCGGTACTTGGTTTCTCTTTTGGTAATGAAGCAGAGTATGTGTCAATCAATACTCCAGATACATTTAAGGTACTTGGAAAGAAATATGGTGAGATATTAAGAAAACTAGGATATAAAAATTATGTTCTTATTGGGCACTGTGTAGGAGGTCTTATAGCACTTGAATCAGCTCAATATCTTAAAGATAACGGGCTTAGTGTTTCAGATGTAACACTTATCAGTGCAACAATACAAAAGAATAAGGCTCAGACAGCTTTTGGTGGGTTAAATGATGAAATCTATTACAAAGCTCTTAGGACCAGTCTTGATAATGAACTTCTTTTAGAGAGAACATTTGCCAAGCTAATCAATGCTAATGAGATTAAAGCTGGTTATACAGTTTCCGAGGAAACAATGCAAGATGTAATTCAGTACATCGTAAAGGAATTAGATGCAAATGTTTCTGCTGATACACTCTGTGCATTAGATGGAAAATATCAGGCTGTTGGAGATGAGTTTAGAAGACTTGCAAGCAAGCCCCTTTCCGAGAGATTAAATAATCTGTACTCGGCTATTGAGCGTTCAGACTCTGAGCTTATGGAACATGAGAGAAAGTTGCTAAATACCCTCTTTAATATATTCTCTCAAAACTTTGGCTGTGTAGCTTTCCATGTTCCAAGAGAGTACACAGGATTCGTTAGAATATTCTCATGCGAGATACAAGGGGCAAGCTTCTATCAGGAATTTTTCGGAGAGGATTATGAGACCTGGAAGCAATACATTAAGGGTGAGCATACCTTTGAGCTTATTAAGGGACAGCATTTTGATTGTATTGTAGGTGAAAATTTAAAGAAAAATATTGATAGAATTTTAGATTTTAAACTAGAGGATTAAATGGAGGTGGACTTTGGATACTATAGGAATTCTAGGTGCCACTGGAGCTATTGGAAGTAGAACACTTAAACTTCTACAAGGGAAATATAAGCTTAGAGCTTCGTATTTACGTAATGAAAAGCAATCTACTAAGGATTGCGAATACATGAGGGTAGATGTTTCTAAGGAAGAAGATTTAAGAGAGTTTATGGATGGTCTTAGCGCAGTAGTTAACTGCGCTGGGGCTTCCTACCTAAATGGTGAAAGGGTATCAAAAATAGCAGGGGAGTTAAAAATCCCTTATATAGACCCATCTGGAGAGACTTTTTTAGAAGATAAGCTTGATGGGTTGAAAAATGATAATATCTTTGTTTTATCTAGCGGATATTTTCCTGGTCTTACAGGAGTGCTTATGAGAGATATTTGCGAGGGCTTTGATGAGCCAATAAGCCTAAGCGGATACAGTGTTAGTGAAGAGATTCCATCTCAGTCTGCTATTGAAGATTTCATTCTTACAAATCTTTCTGGCTTTGGTGTAACAGGAAGCTATTATGAGGACGGACAAATAAAAAGGGACGATACCCCAGTGGTAGAAATAATTCAAAATATACCATATCAGCTTACAAATTATCTATCTGTAGAGGCAGAGCATATTGCAAGAGAGTTCAACCTAAAGAAGGCTAATTGGTATAACGCATCCTTTGGTCAGGAAATAATCGGTAAACTACAGCAAGCGATTATTGAATTTAGACAGGGAAGTGGAAAATACAAAGAGACAATTAAAGAGGTTCCAAAGCTTTTTGAAAAGAAGCTTCAGGATAAAGAAGGCTATACCTATATTTATGTGGAGGGTACAGGCAAAAAAAATGGTATGTTGTATTCAAGCAAGTCTAGTGTGAGATGTAGCTGCAGTAGTGAACTAAGTGCGCTTATAGCAGCAAGCACTGTCGAGTTTGTTTTAAATAATAAATTCGATGCAGGAATTCATTATGCAATGGATTTACTAAGGCCAGAGGAAGTAATAGGAAGGCTTAAGGACTTAAGTGTTGAATATAAACATAGAGAATCTTTAGAGCAGATTATTGAAATTGGAAAGGAGGATAGCTTTGAAGAATACGAAGAAGGCGTTATATAACGTCCATATTTTAGGAGATAAAAGCGCTCCTAAAATATTACTAGTTCATGGTGCAGGATTTTATTGGGAAACATGCTTTGAACCATTTATCAAAGAATTCAAGGATAATTATTGCTTAATTATTCCTGAGCTTGCTGGTCATGGTAAAGAAGACTCATCCTATATGAAATCCATATCAGACACGGCTCAGTTGATTTCTAATGAGTTACTTGAAATTGATATTAATCATATTGATGTGGCTTATGGAATTTCTCTTGGAGCCTCAGTTTTATGTGAAATTGGATTGCAGAAAAAAATCAAAATCGACAAAATGATTCTTGATAGTGGGCAGTATGTTTCTATGGGAGAAATGACTGAGCAATATTCCAATTTCATGGCGGATGCATTTATTGCTCTTGAGCAGGGAAATCATTTTGGTTCACCTGTAAAAGAAAGCATGGGCTACGAAAATAATGAGGATGTCAGAGCCTTAAAGCCTTTACTTGGGGAGGATATTTCAAGAGAAACTCTTGTGAATACCTTTAAGGCTGTTTATAACTATGATGTGAGAAATACATCAGAAAAGCTTGATTCATCTGTCATAATTATGTATGGAACAAATGAAATCTATGCACCTCAGTCAACACCTATTATCACTTCTATATGTATAGACAGTCCAATAGAAGTCTCAATTGCTGATTGTGGACATGCACAGGCGTTATCAGAGAAGCCTCAGGAGATTATTAACGTAGTAAAGAATTGCCTATAATAAAGTGAGCCCTTGAAAAAACAAGTATGATAACGATATACTATATCGTAAATGAAACGCTGTTTTAATGGAGGGGAACAATGGCACTTTGGGTAGAAGAGGCAACTGAAAACATTTTAAAGGCTGCAAAGGCTGAGTTTATGGAACGGGGATTTTTAAATGCATCCCTTAGGACAATTGCAGCCAATGCTAAGACTAGCCCTAGATCTATATATACAAGATTCAGTAACAAGGAGGAGTTATTTGCTTATTTTGTAAATTCACATACTAAGCATTTTTTCGAAACCTTTAAGGCTTATTTAGAAAGTCTTTCAGGCAAACCGGTTCAACAGCAGATTGTAACTAGAGAGGGAGAGTCAAGACACTGTTTATATGAGCTTACAGATTATCTTTATGAATACTTTGATGAGTTTTATTTGTTGATTTGCTGCTCAGAAGGGACAGAATTTGAAAAGTTTATAGAAGAATTGGCGTCAATAGAAGCTGAACACACTATTCGGTTTATTAATAATATATCAGTCAAAGCCAAAGAGATTGACTATGACTTTATACATTTTATGAGTAGAGCTTTTTTTGATGGCTACTTTGAAATTGTTAGGCATAGATATGACAAGGACAAGGCAGTCAGATATATAGATAAACTGATAAAATTTAATGAAGCAGGATGGAGCCAATTCCTCTAGTGATTAGGAGGATAATATGAAAAAAGATAAGAATAATGGTTTAAAGCGTTTATTATCTTTTACTGGCAATAGCCGAGGATTACTTACATTAGCACAATTTTTATCTGGAATCAGTGCTATATTTATTATGGCACCTTTTCTATGTGTATTTTTTGCAGCTAAAGAATTGGTTGTAGTTTTTGCAGGAGAGACTCTTAACAGCGCTGCTCTTGTAGGTTGGGGAATCAGAGCTGTATTAGCTGAATTTGTAGGTTTACTACTTTATTTTATAGCGTTACTTTGTTCACACGTAGTAGCTTTTAGAACAGAAAAAAATCTTAAGATGGCTGCGCTTCGCCATCTTTCTAAAATGCCACTTGGATATTTTGAAGCAAATCCTAGTGGTATGCTCAGAAAAATCATTGATGATAATAGTTTTCAAACAGAAACCTTTATCGCACATCAGTTGCCTGATTTAGTTGGAGCATACGTAACAATGATTTTAAGTCTAGTTGTTATGATTGCTTTCGACTATAGAATCGGTATTCCACTTTTTGTATTATTTGCAATTAGCTTCGTGCTTCAAGGAGCTCTTATGGGCAAGGATAGCATGGAGTTTATGAAGACATATCAGGACGCAATGGAGACAATGAACCATGAAGCGGTTGAGTATGTTAGAGGCATTTCAGTAGTTAAAGTATTTGGTCAAA
Organism: Pseudobutyrivibrio sp.; assembly: GCA_017934625.1. Lineage (GTDB taxonomy): Bacteria > Bacillota > Clostridia > Lachnospirales > Lachnospiraceae > Pseudobutyrivibrio. The sequence goes on from JAGBJE010000185.1 coordinate 24,242, forward strand.
CAGTAGAGTCTTTTACTAAGTTTACAAAGGCAATTAATGACTATAAGGAAAATGCACTTGCATACACCCTTTCTTGTAGAAAGGGAATGGTAGCTTTTTCTTCTCTTATTAATTCCACCTTTTTGGTGTTAATTCCAGCTGGTGTTCTAGTTGCTATCAATACAAATGATTTAACTGGATTCACTCAGAAGTTCTTATTTTATTTGATTTTTACACCAGCTTGCTCAGTAATGCTTAATAAGATCATGTATATGACTAGCTATAAGATGCAGGCAGAGGAGGCAATGCGCCGTATCGATACTATTCTTACGGCAGAGCCTATGAAGTATGCAGATAAGGAAGAAAAGCCTTTTGGTTTTGATATTGAATTCAATAATGTAACCTTTGCATATGATGGAGCGCCTAAGAATGCTGTTGAGAATCTGTCTTTCAAGGTGGCTGCTGGTGGCAGCACAGCTATTGTTGGTCATTCCGGCTCTGGAAAGACTACAACAGCAAGCCTTATTCCTAGATTCTATGATGTAAATGAAGGCGCCATCCTAATAGGAGGTGTGGATATCAGAAATATGAGTCAAAAGGATTTGATGGAGAAGGTTTCATTTGTATTCCAGAATCCAAAGCTCTTTAAGGAATCTCTGCTTGCTAATATTTGTGCTGGTCGCCCTGATGCTACTAGAGAAGAGGCTCTTGAAGCAGCCCACCTTGCACAGTGTGATGACATTTTAGCAAAATTCCCACAAGGTATAGATACTGTTGTTGGTGCAGAAGGCGTTTACCTTTCAGGTGGTGAAACTCAGAGAATTGCTATTGCAAGAGCGATTCTTAAAAATGCTCCTATCGTTATTTTGGATGAGGCTACCGCATATGCGGATCCAGAAAATGAGAGTCAGATTCAGGCAGCTTTCAAGGAGCTTGTTAAGAATAAGACTGTTATTATGATTGCTCATAGACTTTCTACTATTGTTGATGCTGACCAGATTTTAGTTATGAATGAAGGACACTTAGTAGAACAGGGTACACACCAGGATCTGATGAAGGCAGATGGTGAATATACAAAGATGTGGTCCAACTATCAGAAGACTACACAGTGGCATATCAAGAATACATCGGATGCAGAAAGTGAGGGTCAGGCATGTTAAAAAAAATATTTGCTCTTAGTGATGGTGGCGCCAGGGATTTGAAAAAGGGTATTACAGCTACCGCTATATATAACATTTTGTTGATGTTTCCAGTGGGAATAATGATGCTTCTTGTGTTAGAAATGCTTACAGGCATTGATACAGGAATATTTAAAACCAATTTTGGAGTTGGTGGATTTATAGCACTTTCAGTGATTATGTATGTGATTATTTTTATTTCACAGTGGATTCAGTACGATATGACATATACAGTTGCATATGAGGAAAGTGCTAATCGACGACTTACGCTTGCTGAGAAAATCAGAAAGCTTCCACTTTCATTTTTTGGAGAGAAGAATCTTGCTGATTTGACAACAACAATGATGGGAGACTGTACAGCTTTAGAGCGAACATTTTCAAATGCTATTCCACTTATGCTGGGAACACTTACAATGTTTGTTATTTCAGCAATCTGCTTGATTTTTATCGACTGGAGAATGGGACTTTGTATCTTTGCACCTGTTCCAGTTGCAGCACTTATCGTTATCCTTGCAAGAAAGGCGCAGCAAAAGGCAGAGACCGCAAATATGGATGCAAAGAGAGCAGCATATGATGGTGTGCAGGAGTTTTTGGATACAATTCAGGAAATCAAATCATCTTCTAGAGAAAATGAATATTTGGGTAAGATTGATGCAAAGCTTGAAAATGTAGTTAAGGCTTCATTCAAGAATGAGTTAGCTCCTGGTGCAGCTACTACGACAGCCCAGTTTGTCCTTAGATTTGGACTTGTACTGGTATTGCTTATTGGTGCTAAGCTTGTAGGAGATGGTACACTTAGTATTCCATATTTCATTATGTTTTTAATCATGGCAGGCCGTATTTATGACCCATTTAATTCATGCTTCATGCTTATGGCAGAAATCTTTTCTGCTATGGTTAGTATCAAGCGTACAAAAGAAATTGAAGCTATTCCAGAGCAATCAGGTAGTCATAAATGCCGCAATAAGGGATATGATATTGAGTTTAAGGATGTTGAGTTTGCATACAATGATGAGAAAGTGCTTAAGGGTGTTTCATTTGTTGCAAAGCAGGGTGAGGTTACAGCTCTTGTTGGACCTTCTGGTTCTGGAAAATCTACCATATCAAGACTTGCTTCACGTTTTTGGGATGCAAACAAGGGTAAGATTACTCTCGGAGGTGTAGATGTTTCTACCATAGACCAGGAAGTGCTTCTTGAAAACTTCTCAGTTGTTTTCCAGGATGTACTTTTGTTTGATGATACTGTTATGGAAAACATCAGACTTGGTAGAAAGGACGCTACAGATGAAGAAGTTATTGCTGCGGCACGTGCAGCATGCTGTGAGGAATTTATTAACAAGCTTCCTGACGGTTACAACACAATGATAGGTGAGAATGGTAGTACACTTTCTGGTGGTGAGCGTCAGCGTATTTCTATCGCCAGAGCACTTCTTAAGGATGCACCTATTATCCTATTAGATGAGGCCACAGCATCAATGGATGCAGAAAGCGAAAATCTTGTTCAGGATGCACTTTCAGTACTTCTGAAAGATAAGACTGTCATTGTTATTGCCCATAGAATGAGAACTATCGCAAATGCGGATCAGATTATAGTTCTTGATGATGGTAAGGTAGTAGAAGCAGGAAAGCCAGAGCAGCTCATTACAAGTGGCGGTTTGTATTCACACATGGTAGACCTACAAAAGGAAGCGTAGTATGGATACAAAATTGATAAAAGGTCTTGAGAAAGTTGAAAAGAATGACATAGCTGTCATATGCCTTCCACACGCAGGTGGCGGAGCATCATTTTTTAACTCATGGAGTAAATATTTTAAAAAGCCATATGTCATTTGTCCTGTGCAATTACCAGGTAGAGAGGAACGAATTCAGGAAAAGCCAATAGAGTCAATGCTAGATGTTGCCCGTCAAATAGCAGATATCATTATGACTTTGGAGAATGATTTCATTTTGTTCGGGCATAGCATGGGCACAAAAATGCTTTTCGAGGTCGAAAAATTGCTTGAAAAGAATGGACGTATGGCTAAGCTTGCAGTGGTATCTGCCTGCCCACCTCCAGACAGATTAGAGTCAGAAAAAATAGCAAATCTTCCTGATGATAGATTTATTGAGTCTCTTTTGGACTATGATGGAATTCCTCAGGTTTTGCTTGAAAACAGACAGCTTCTTGATATGTTTCTTCCAATGCTAAAAGCTGATTTTAGGCTTAGTGAAGATTATGTCTGCACAGATAGTACACCTATCAAGTGCCCTATCTTCGCAATGGGGGCGAATCAGGATTATGATGCCCTAGAGCCTGCTATTAAGGCATGGGAAGGCTATACAAAGGACACATTTACATATAAGATGTTTGAGGGCTCCCACTTTTACATTAAGGAAAGTGAGCAAGCAGTACTTAGTCAGATAAAAGAATATTTTGATAGGGTTAATTAGTTATATTAATCATGGATAACAGGTTAGCAGAAGTCTGACCTGTTATTTTTGTATTTGTTATAAAATCTTTTCAAGTTTCTGCATTGATTAATACTTTCGTCACTGCTAAGATAAATGTTGTAGGTATGTTTGGAGTGTTATAGGGAGTGGAGAAGTTAATTAATAATGATTAGCATCAATAAAAGAAAATGGGGTATCACTAAAAAATCACTTATTGGTATTATCGTGTTTACATTATTAATGAATATATTAATGTGTATTTGCGGTTCTTTCATTTTTGATAAGGTTATTCAAAGAATCTATAATGAACGAGGCTATGTGGTAGCCAATATCATCATCGAGCATATTGACCATAATAAGATTGCAGAATATGCAGACACCTGGGAGGCCGATGAGTATTACTATGACATGGTGGATTATCTTAAATATATACAAGCATGTTCTAATGCTGCATATATCTATATAGGTGTTCCATACGAGGATCATACAATTAAATATATTTACGATTCAGGAAGTACTATTGGCTTTGTGGATCCTATTGCTGCGCCGTTTGATGAAATTTGGGAAGCTTACACCAATGGCGTTAGGCCTAAGAGCTACTTGGTAAGACATTCTCAGTATGGATTTTTAACATCCAGCTGTCTTCCAGTAAGGGATAGCAGCGGAAAGGTTGTAGCGCTTTTATTCGTAGATACGAATATGGAAATAATCTATTCTACACTTAATACCTTTATTCTTAATATGTCCATTATCGGCTTTATATTGATGGTTGCCTTTTGCATTACTAATTGGAGGCTTTTAAGTAAGAGCTTGATAAATCCACTTATGCTTATTCGAGATAATTTACAAAGCTTTGCCGCTAATACCTCTGTTGAGGATACATTGTTAGAATCTATCAGGACTAATGACGAGATGGAGGATTTGGCACGGGCTGTTACAAATATGGAGCGGGATATTGTAGCATATATCGACAATATCGAGACCATTACAACAGAAAGAGAGCGTATTGGGGCTGAATTAAATGTCGCAACAAGAATCCAGGCGGACATGCTTCCTAGCAAGTTCCCGGCTTTTCCAGATAGGCATGAATTTGATATTTATGCCACTATGAGTCCTGCTAAGGAAGTGGGAGGAGATTTCTACGACTTTTTCCTAGTGGATGATGACCATTTGGCTTTGGTAATGGCTGATGTGGCTGGAAAGGGCGTGCCAGCAGCACTGTTTATGGTAATTTCCAAAACTCTTATTAAAAACCGTACTCTTATGGGAGGTGAGCTTTCACCTGCAAAGATACTTTATGATGTAAATAATCAATTGTGCGAGGGAAATGAATCTGACATGTTTGTAACGGCATGGCTTGCAATCATAGAGCTTTCAACCGGAAAGGGTATTGTGACTAACGCCGGACATGAGCATCCAGCCATAAGGCGAGCAGGAGGAGAGTACGAGCTTTCTGTATACAAACATTCACCTGCTATAGCTACCATGGAAGGAATCAGCTTTGGCGAGCATGAATTTTTACTTCATCCTGGAGATAGCATATTTGTGTATACAGATGGTGTTCCAGAAGCTACAACCTTTGACAATGTATTATATGGAACAGATAGATTAATATCGGCTCTTAATAAAGAGCCCGATGCGGCGCCTGAGAAATTACTTAAGAATGTAACTGATAGCATTAGTTCATTTGTTATGAAGGCACCACAGTTTGATGATATCACCATGTTAGGATTTACTTATCACGGAAAATAATTAAAAGGGGAGATATAATATGATAGACAAAAAGTTATACGACGCACTGATTGATTTTGAAAACAATGAGGTCGCGCAGGATTATTATTATAAATCCATGGAAGAGCTTACTGGCAAGATAGCAAAAGATGGACATGAGGAAACTCTGAGAGACAAAATCCTTAGGGTTTATGCAATGCTGTTTTGCGAGGATACACCTATGGAAAATGCGCCTTATGCAAATGTTGATGATGTTGCCGACACAGCAGACAGATTGTATATAGGTAGTGTTGGGTACGATAGTGAGCATTGGTATCGAATGAAGCATCATTTCCCTGTTATTGACGAGGACAATTTCGATAGATTCGCAGCCCTTGTTATAACAGACCTTAATTGTGGAATGCTCCATGATATGGCTGTCAGTGAAGGGAAAACACTTGTTGTTGGCGAGGCTTCACCTCTTAGTATGACAAGAGAGCAACGCTTGAATCAAAAAACACAAACTATTAGCTTGGGCGGAGGTGATATCTGATGAAAGTGATGCTTGTAGATGATGATAAGAAGTGTCTTGCCCAGCTTGAAAAGATTACAAAGGAGTTGCTTCCAAAGGCAGAGATTATATCCTTTGATGATCCCCTTAACGCCCTCGCTAAGGCAAGAACTGAAGAGATAGATTTATCCTTTGTTGATACAGACATGCCTGATTTAAGTGGAATTGAGCTTGGTATTTATCTTAAAGAGCTTAATCCATTTATGAATATTATTTTTATCAGCGAAACTAAGGAGTTTGGATTTGACGCTATGCAGATTCATGCAAGCGGCTATATGCTGCGCCCTGTTACTACAGGTAAGGTTCAGGGAGAATTGGCAGAGCTTCGATATGCTGAAAAGTATAACGATCATAAGAGAGTGTTTGCTCAGACCTTTGGCAACTTTGAGCTGTTTGTAGATGGTAAGCCTGTTGAATTTAAATATTCCAGAACAAAGGAAATTGTCGCAATTCTTATCAATAACAGAGGTGCCCAGACTACAAATGGTGAAATCATAGCAAACCTATGGGAGGATGACGGAGATCCTGCAAAGAAGCAATCATATCTTTCAAACCTGCGACAGGATTTACAGAATACCTTCACCAAGCTTAAGCTCGATGGTATTATCCTAAAGCAACGTGGCAGTATGGCCATTGCTAAGGACAGGATTGAGTGCGATTTGTTTGATTGGCTTGAGAAGAAGGAAGCCTCTCAGTACAAATATATGGGTGATTACATGAACCA
>JAGBJE010000025.1 GCA_017934625.1 Pseudobutyrivibrio sp.
AACATTTATTTCTTCTGAGACAGATGAAATGCTCCGTACTTGTTCAAGACTTATTGTTCTTCGTGACCGCAAAATCGTTGGCGAGTTAACAGAGGATGATTTGAGTCAGAACAAGATTATGAAAACCATAGCCGGAGGTGAAAGCGAAAATGAGTAAAACAAACAAAGACAACAACTTTTGGCGAAGGCTGATTTCTAATCAGATGTTTATTCCGCTTTTAGCATTAGTGTTACTTGCACTTATAAATCTGTTCCATGATCCAACCTTCTTCAAGGTTACAATGGGACTTAACAACGCAGGCAACCCGGTTTTATCAGGTTACTTGATTACTATTTTGGATTACGGCTCAGAGCTTGCAATCCTTGCAATCGGAATGACACTTGTTACAGCTGCATCAGGTGGACAGGATATTTCTGTTGGTGCCACAATAGCTATAGCAGGTTCAGCAATGCTTAGAGTATTGTGTGGTGGTGATGCTCGTCCTACAGAGCTTGCAGCCCCTGTGATTGTAGCATTTTTTGTAGCATGTATCGTTGGTATGCTTTGTGGATTATTCAATGGTGTTCTTGTTGCTATCTTCAAGATTCAACCAATGATTGCAACCCTTATCTTATTTACAGCTGGTCGTTCAATTGCAGCTTGGATTAACAATAACGAGCTTCCAATTGTACCAGATCCAAAGTTTGGATACTTTGGTGGATTCATTCCAGGAATCCCTGTTCCAACAACAGTATTTATAGCAATTGCATGTATCATTATTATTGCACTTGTTCTTAAGTTTACAAACTTAGGATTATACACACAGGCAGTTGGTATCAATGAAAAATCGTCAAGATTAAATGGTATCAATCCTACAGCTATCAAAATCTTAGCTTTTGTAATCCTTGGATTGTGCGTTGCAGTGGCTGCACTTATCAAGGTTAGCCGCCTTTCAACAATCAACTATTCAGTTATTGCAAAGGATATCGAAATGGATGCAATCCTTGCAGTTGCCCTTGGTGGTAACTCATTATCAGGTGGTAAGTTTAATATCTGGGCATCAGTTCTTGCGGCTTATGTTATCCAGTTCTTAACCACAACACTTTACAAGTTCGAAGTTAGCTCAGATGCTCTCGCAGCATACAAGGCTGTAGTAGTAATACTTTTAGTAGTATTCTCTGCTCCAACAGTTCGCGATTATCTAAGCTCACTTGGAAAGAAAATTGCTAGCAAGAAGGAGGTGGCATAATGGAAAAGGCAAAAAAGGAGAGCATTTTTACCCGAGTTAGTGATACAAACCTTCTTCTTTCGATTACAATTATTGTATTTGTACTGATGTATATTGGAGCAGCTTTAATCCTTGGCGGTGCCTTTACCAAGCCACAAGCCTTCTTCAATATCTTAAATGCAAACGCAGCCCTTATCATTACATCCTGCGGCATGAGCCTTGTAATGATTACAGGTGGTATCGATATTTCAATCGGTGGTGTTGTAGCACTTGTATCAATGTGCTGTGCTGTTTACCTCGATTATCACGATGGTTCAATCTTTGGTTCTATCTTGATTGCACTTGGCATTGGTCTTGCTTATGGTATCGTTCAAGGTGTGCTTGTTGCATACCTGGATATTCAGCCATTTATTGTATCCTTGGCTGGTATGTTCTTTGCAAGAGGTATGACAACTATCGTTAATACAGCACCATTTAACGTAGTTAATGAAAAGTTTGTTGCACTTAAGCTTACACGAATCAACGTTCCTGGTATGGGCTCTACCAATAAGCTTGGCGCTTACGTGCCTGCATATGTAGAAATTGGTGTTGTTGTAGCGCTTATCATAGTACTTGTATTATTTGCAGTTTTACGCTGGACTAAGCTTGGTCGTAGCTTCTATGCTGTTGGCGGTAACAAGCAAAGCGCTCTTATGCTTGGTATCAATGTGAAGCGTACAAAGTTTTTATCACATCTTATCTGTTCGCTTTTAGCAGGTATTGGTGGATATGTATATTTCCTTCATGTAGGTTCAGGCGCTGCCAGCCATGCAATGGGTATGGAAATGAACGCTATCGCTTCTTCAATTATCGGTGGCACAATGCTTACAGGTGGTGTTGGAAATATTATTGGAACATTATTTGGTGTTCTTTCACTTAGCACTATTCAAAACATCGTATCATCAGCCGGTTTCGATCAGGCTTGGTGGACAGGAATTACAATTGCTGCAATGCTATGCTTGTTCCTTTTGATACAGAGTGTTATCATGGCTAATAAGAAGAAGGCATTAAAGGCAGTGTAAAATTATATGAAAAATAAAAAGACTTTTATGTGGCTTCTGCTCTCGCTTTTGGTTTTGACCAGCTGCGGGAGCAGTCGTCCTGTTCAGACAGAAAAAATCGAAAATGAGGATACTGGTAAAATTGTAGTAGGTTTTTCCCAGCTTGGAGCAGAATCTGATTGGCGCAGTGCCAATACTGCATCCATGAAGGAAGCCTTCGGAGAAGATAGTGGTTACAGCCTTGTGTTCAATGATGGCCAGCAAAAGCAGACTAATCAGATTACGGCAATTCGTACATTTATCCAGCAGGACGTGGATTATATCGTTCTTGCACCTGTTACCGAGTCTGGTTGGGATTCAGTTCTTACAGAGGCCAAGGAGGCAGATATTCCAGTAATCCTTGTAGACAGAATGGTGGATGTTGCTGACAGATCCCTTTACAGCTGTTGGATTGGGTCTGATTTTGAGCTGGAGGGCAAGAAGGTTTGCGAATGGCTGTATCAATACACTGAAGCAAAGGGCATTTCATCAGATGCGCTTCACATAGTTGATTTGCAGGGAACGCTTGGCTCAACAGCTCAGCTTGGTCGATCACGTGGGCTTAATGAAGCTGCTTTAGAACATGGCTGGGATATTGTGGCTATCAAGGATGCGGATTTTACCCAGGAAAAGGGTAGAGAGGTAATGGCTGAGCTACTTCGTGAATACGATAATATAAATGTAGTTTATTGCGAAAATGACAACGAGGCTATAGGTGCAATCAAGGCAATTGAGGCTGCAGGGCTAAAAGCTGGCGCAGATATCGAAAACGGCGAGATTATGGTGTTGTCATTTGATGGAATTAATAAAGAAGCTTTGTCCTACATGGCCCTTGGAAAGATTGCCTGTATCGGTGAGTGTAATCCTCTTCATGGCCCTAGGGTAGAGGCACTTATTCAATCTCTTGAGGCTGGCGAAATACCAGAGAAGTTTAATTATGTAGAAGAGAGTATATTTAGCACCATAAAAGAAGTTACCACCATAACTGTTGACGGGCAGCAGTATACGGTGGCAAATCCTCTTGTTAATTAAATATTTTTGAATTCTGGGTGATTGAATTCTCTGCGAATCAATATAAAGCAAATGGTGAATGATAATACATCTGCTATTGGTCCGGCATAGAGAACTCCGTTAAATCCAAATAATAATGGTAAACAAATAATAAGTGGTGTAAGGAATAGCACCTGTCTTGTTAGGGACATAAATATTCCTTTGTAAGGCTTTCCAATGGCTGTAAAGAAATTAGAAGTAAGTGGCTGTAGGAAAGCTGTACAAATACCAAATAAGAAAATTCTAAAGTACTTAGTACAAAAATCAAAATAAAGCTCTGTTCCTGAACCGAAGATTGAAACAATCTGGCGAGGGAAAATCTGGAAGCATAACCAGCTTACGGTGGTGATGCATGCGGCAAGCTTAATAGCTAGGTGGTATGCATCCTTAACTCTTTTATAATTCTTAGCGCCATAGTTAAAGCTGATGATTGGCTGCAATCCCTGGGAAATACCAATTACAAATGAAAAGCATATTCCGTTAACCTTTGAAATAATACCTGCACAGGTGATAGGGATATCTGCTCCGTATATAGACTGTGCACCGTAGTGTCCCATTACATGATTCATAACAATCTGAACCAGCATCATTGCAATCTGATTGATAAATGGTGCAGTACCTAGGGATGCAATTGCGATTATTATTGACAGCTTAGGAATGAAGTGCTCCTTCTTTAACTTAACAGTTTTGAATTTAGTAAGGTAGATAAGTACCATAAATCCAGAAATATATTGGCCAATGATGGTGGCAACGGCAGCACCAGTCATTCCCCATCCAAAGACTGCTACAAATAAGGCGTCGAGGATAGTATTGATGATGGCACCTACAAGGTTGATGGCCATTGTCATATTAGGGCTGCCATCTGCTCTTACCAAATGGCTACCGCCACCTGATAGAATGAAGAATGGAAAGCCTAAAGCGCATATTCTTGAGTATTCCATAGCGTATGGCAATATATTTTCTGTGGCGCCACAGGC
>JAGBJE010000186.1 GCA_017934625.1 Pseudobutyrivibrio sp.
ATGGCAGAACAAAAACGAGATTACTATGAGGTTCTTGGAGTTTCCAAGACAGCCTCAGAGAGTGAGCTTAAAAGTGCATATAGAAAGCTTGCTAAGAAGTATCATCCAGATATGAACCCTGGTGATGCAGACGCTGAGAAGAAATTCAAAGAAGCCTCTGAAGCTTACGCTGTTCTTTCAGATCCTGATAAGAGACGTCAATACGATCAGTTTGGACATGCAGCATTTGAAAACGGCGGCGGTGGTGCTGGCGGCTTTGATTTCTCAGGCATGGATTTTGGCGATATCTTTGGGGATATCTTTGGTAGCTTCTTTGGTGGCGGCGGTGGACGTGCTTCTAACGGTCCTATGCGAGGTGCAAATCTTCGCGCAGCTGTACATATTACTTTTGAAGAAGCAGCTTTTGGCTGTGAAAAACAGCTTGAAATTACACTTAAAGAAGAGTGTGCTGCATGTCATGGAAGTGGCGCTAAGCCTGGTACTAGCAAACGTACATGTACTAAGTGCGGCGGCAAGGGACGTGTTATGATGTCTTCTCAGTCATTATTTGGTATGGTTCAGAATGTTACTACATGTCCTGATTGTCATGGTACAGGTGAGGTTATTGATACTCCATGTCCTGATTGTAGTGGTACTGGCTATGTAGCACGCAAGAAGAAGATTTCAGTATCCATTCCTGCTGGTATTGATAATGGTCAGAGTGTACGTATTCGTGAAAAGGGTGAGCCTGGAAGAAATGGTGGTCCTAGAGGCGATTTACTTGTAGAGGTAATTGTTGCAAATCATCCTATATTCCAGCGTAGGGATATTGATGTATATTCATCTGCACCTATTTCATTTGCTCAGGCAGCACTTGGTGGAGAGGTTATCATTGATACTCTTGATGGCAAGGTAAGCTACGAGGTTAAGCCTGGTACACAGACTGATACAACAATCAGACTTCGCGGTAAGGGAATTCCTTCACTTAGAAATAAGAATGTACGTGGTGACCAGTATGTTACACTTGTTGTACAGGTTCCAACAGGTCTTTCTAAGGATGCTAAGGAGGCGCTTCGCAAGTTTGATGAGCTTACAGGCAACACAACAGTAGGTGGCCCTAAGTCTGTAAAGGCTGAAAAAAAGAAAAAGGGATTTGCTGACAAGATAAAAGATGCTATTGATGACTTATAATAGTCGAATTTGCAAAATTTTGTAGCAAGAATACTTGAAGTAGAAAACCGAATAGATGTAAAATAGTTTCCAGAGGGATAACTCTTGGAAACTATTTTTTATTTTGGAGGAGCTTATGCTACAGGAAAGTATTAAAAAATTAGTACAATATGGAATTAATACAGGGTTAACACCAGAGTGTGAGAAAATTTACACTACAAATCTATTGTTAGAATGTATGAAGGAGGACGAGTATACTGATCCTGACATAGATTTAAATAATATTGTATTAGAGGATGTTTTAAAGGATTTACTTGATGAAGCCTGCAAGCGTGGCATCATTGAAGATTCAATTACATATAGAGATTTATTTGACACAAAGCTTATGAACTGTCTTTGTCCAAGACCTTCACAGGTAATTGATAAATTCAACAGTATTTACAAGAATGATGGAGCAGAGGCTGCTACAGATTTCTTCTATAATCTGAGTCGTAACTCTGATTACATTCGTACATACAGAGTAAAGAAGGATTTAAAGTGGACTACTGAGACAGAATATGGAACACTTGATATCACTATCAATTTATCAAAGCCTGAGAAGGACCCTAAGGCTATTGCTGCTGCAAAGAACGCAAAGCAGTCTGCATATCCAAAGTGCCAGCTTTGTATGGAAAATGAAGGCTATGCAGGAAGAAGTAATCATCCTGCCAGAGAGAATCACCGTATTATTCCAATTACTATAAATGATAGTAAGTGGGGATTCCAGTACAGCCCATACGTATATTACAATGAGCATTGCATCGTATTTAACGGGGAACATACACCTATGAAAATAGAGCGTGCTACATTTGTAAAGCTATTTGATTTTGTAAAGCAGTTCCCACATTACTTCCTTGGAAGTAATGCGGATCTTCCAATTGTTGGTGGTTCTATTCTTAGTCACGATCATTTTCAGGGTGGTCATTACACCTTTGCCATGGAAAAGGCACCTATTATTAAGGAGTTTACAGTTAAGGGATTTGAAGATGTAACAGCTGGTATTGTTAAGTGGCCACTTTCTGTAATCAGACTTCAGTGTAAGGATGAGAAGCGTATTATAGATTTAGCTGAGCATATTCTAAATGCCTGGAGAGGCTACACAGATAAAGAGGCATTTATTTTTGCTGAAACTGATGGGGAAAAGCATAACACAATCACACCTATCGCAAGAAAACGTGGCGAACTGTTTGAACTTGATCTTGCCCTTAGAAACAATATTACTACAGAAGAGCATCCACTTGGTGTATATCATCCACATGCCCATTTGCACCACATTAAGAAGGAAAATATTGGTCTTATAGAGGTAATGGGTCTTGCTGTCCTGCCAAGCCGCCTAAAGAATGAGATGGAGCAGCTTGCAGATTATATTGTAAATGGCAAGGATTTAAGGAAGGACGAAGCGCTTGAAAAGCATGCTGATTGGGTTGAGGCCTTCTCTAAGAATTACGATAAAATAGATTCTAGCAACGTAGATGAAATTCTAAGACAGGAAATAGGAAAGGTATTCTGTGAGGTCTTAGAATGTGCAGGAGTTTATAAAAACACTGATGAAGGACTTGAAGCTTTCATGAGGTTTGTTAACTCTCTATAATTTAATACATGTTATTTTACTCCGTTTTAAGTTCGTTATCTTAAAACGGAGTTTTTTTGTTATTTAATAGAAATCTGGATAAAACATTCCGATAAACTTCGTCTAATATTTTGTATGCCTTCACTTTGTCTTCACCTAATCAAATTAAATTAAAATCATAAAATAACAAAGGCCACTTGAAGGAGGCGAGATTATGGGACAGATTCAAAAGGTATTTAATAGATATGAAAAGAAATTTCTACTTGATGAAAATACATATAATTCATTTAAAAGAGAATTAGATGAATACATGCTTGAAGATGAATATGGTCTCCACACAATTAGAAATATATATTATGACACACCAACAGATGAACTGATTCGAACCTCTATAGAAGGACCTAAATATAAAGAGAAATTTAGAGTAAGGTGCTACGGAACTCCAACCTATGACAGCATGTGTTTTTTAGAGATTAAGAAAAAGTATAAAGGGCTGGTAAATAAGAGACGAGTAGCAATACCTATGGAGGAGGCAGAGCAGTATTTAATCGATGGCAAGCTTCCCTCAAATCCTAATCAGATATTTAAAGAAATAGATTATTTCTTTAGTCATTATCCATTAGAGCCTAAACGATATATAGCATACGATAGGATAGCAATGTTTGGTAAGGAAGATCCTGAATTTAGAGTAACATTTGATATTAATATCAGAAGTAGAGATACTAATCTGACATTATATAGCGATGAAGACAATGATTATTTACTTGAAAAGGGCTCAAGGCTTATGGAAGTAAAAATATCAGATGCAATGCCACTTTGGTTTGCACGACTTTTATCAAAATATGAGATTTATCCTACTTCATTTTCAAAGTATGGGAATTTCTATAAAAAGCAATTAAAAGAAGCGTAAGGAGAAAAAATATGGAGTCATTATTAACATCTTTATTAGGAACCGCCACAGCTGAGGTGGAAATAACAAATAGTATAGCTCTTATCTATACAGTAGCAGCTGGATTTCTTGGTTTGCTTATATCGCTTACATATATGAAGACAGGCAGTAAGATTTCCAAGAATTTTGCAAGAACACTTATAACTCTGCCAATACTTGTATGTGTGGTGCTATTGGTAGTAAATGGTAATTTCGGTACATCTATTGCAGTACTTGGTGCTTTTTCATTAGTAAGATTTAGATCATTACAGGGAAGCTCAAGAGATATCAGCTTTATATTCTTTTCAATGACTGTTGGTATTGTGTGTGCAGTTGGAGAGATTATTTTAGCTGCAACTCTTACAGTATTAATTTGCGGAATTTATTTTGTATTAAATGCCATTAAGTATGGTGCAAACAGTGCCGAAGAGAAGGATTTGAGGGTAACAATCCCAGAGAACTTGGATTACAGTGATATATTTGATGATTTGTTTGAAAAGTATACAAAGGAACACAAACAAATTGCAGTAAGAACTACTAATATGGGGTCTATGTATGAGATAAATTATAGAGTAAAGCTCTTAGATGAGAAGGATGAAAAGAAGTTCTTAGATGATATTAGAATGAGAAATGGAAATCTTACTGTAATTTGTGGTAGATGTGATGTGAATGAAGCAGAGGAGTTGTAATTATGAAGAGAAGATTTGTATTAAGCTTATTTGCAATAATGATGGCAGCAACCATTACAGCCTGTGGTTCTAGTACTACAGGAACAACAAAAACTACGAGTGCGACAGCTGTAGCCACTTCAAGCTCTGACAGCAGCGAAATATACAAGGTACTAACCATAAAAGAAGATTGGGAAGCTGCTGCAACTATAACATTTGCAGATTCGGATGTTTCTATTGATGGAAGCGGTGCTGAAAACAAGGATGGTGTTATCTATATTACAGAAGGTGGTGCATATACACTTACTGGAACATCATCAGATGCAGCCATAGTTATTGACACAGAGGAAAATGTAAAGCTTATATTAGATAATGTGGATTTAACCAGCACAAATGGTCCTGTAATATATGGCAAGCAGGTTAAGAATCTTTATGTTGAGCTTGCGGCTGGAACAACAAACAGTCTATGTGACAGTAGTACCTACGCGACGGATTCGGCTACAGGAGAAGAGATTGGCAAGGGCGTTATTTCCTGCGAGGACGATTTGATTATCTTAGGAGATGGAACACTAAACATTACAGCTAACCATAAGCATGGAATTGTTTCTGATGACAAGCTATATGTAGAGGCTGGAAATATAAATATTACATCTACAGGTACAGATGGCATACACGCTAATGATTTGGTCTGCATAGATGGAGGTACTCTTCAGATAACAGCAGCAAGCGATATTATTGAAAGTGAGGATATCCTGGTAATCACAGGAGGAACCATTACAGGCTCTAGCGATGATGAAGGCATTGAATCTAAGAATGCTGTTTATATTAACGGAGGCACAATAGATATTTCTGTTAAGGATGATGGAATAAATGCAGCTACATATCTAGAGATTAATGATGGTACTGTAAATGTTACATGTACTTCTGGTGATGCACTTGATAGTAACGGTAATTATGATGGTTGTATCGTTATAAATGGCGGAACTGTTTATGCAGTTGGCGGTAATAGTCCAGAAGGAGGAATTGATGCGGATAATGCTAACGCAATTATTAATGGCGGCGAAGTGATTGCTATTGGGGACGTTAACAGCCCTATATCAGAGGATAGTGCACAGGTAACTGTTGTATACGGAAGCTTTAATAAGGGTGAGACTATAGAGATTAAGGATTCTGATGGTAATGTGGTATTTTCTACTACACCTGAGGTTTCTGGAAACACAATGATTATATCAAGCGCTAATATTACTACCGGAAATGACTATACAATCTATGCAAATGGCACAGAAGCACTTTCCTTTACAGCTGATACTACTGTAGTAGAAGCTGGCGGTCAGGCTAATGGCATGGGCGGCATGGGAGGCCAAGGCGGCATGGGAGGCCAAGGCGGTCAGCGAATGGGAAATGGAGAAAGACCGGAAGGCTTAGATGGTGAGATGCCAGAGGAATTTAATGGCCAGCGCCCAGAAGGAGAGCGTCCACAGATGGATGATGATGCTAAAGGTCAGTTTAATCAAAATAGTATAGAACTGGATGATTTAGATGACTTGGATGAGATTGAGGACCTATGACTTCTTGCTGCAAGGTACTTGAAAAAATTATAAATTAGTATAGAATAGTTTAGGATTGCAATAATTTTTGCAATCCTAAATTTAGTATGTGAGAGGAAATATAAATGAGTAAGGTAAGAACACGTTTCGCACCATCACCAACAGGTCGTATGCATGTTGGTAATCTTCGTACAGCTCTTTATGCATATTTAGTAGCTAAGCACGAGGGAGGAGATTTTCTTCTTAGAATAGAAGATACGGACCAGGAGCGTCTTGTGGAAGGTGCTGTTGATATTATCTATAGAACACTTGCAGCAACAGGTTTGATTCATGATGAAGGCCCTGATAAGGATAAGGGTTTTGGCCCTTA
>JAGBJE010000187.1 GCA_017934625.1 Pseudobutyrivibrio sp.
CCAAGGCCAAGCCTTTCAGCTATAAAGAAGCGGAAGCCGCTATTAGCTTTTTACTTATCTAAATAGGCATGGTTACTTTCATATCTTAGTGAAAGCTCTGCTTAATTGGGCGCGATTTCTACTCGAATCCACTACTTTCGTTTTTTGCGCCCAATGCAACTTCGATTATAGCCATGTTTTGGGCGAATTCTTCGCTTAAAACCACTGTTTACGTTATTCGCGCCCATGAAATCCCCCATCAGTGTCATTTCCTTGGGCGGGATATTGCTATAAATTCCATATTTTCATTGATAAGCGCCCAATCCACAAATCACTCCAATATAACTTTGGGCGCTATCCAGCCATTATCCCCATGTTTTCGCTCCTATGCGCCCAATCTACACAAAATAAGGCGCCGCAAACGCGGCGCCATGATATACACTCCCGGCCATGCCAGGATTCTCTATTCTGTTGGCTTCTTGGCGGCAGCACCATGTCGTTGCTGATACACCATAGTCAGCATATCCTGCTGATATTTGTCATCGTTGCTGAGGACCTTGAGTTTGTCTTTGACCTCATTCTTTCGGGCACGCAAGGTCTCAAGCTCTTTCATGAGCTGTGCTTCCTCGTCCTCATACCTTTTCAATTGAATCTTCAAATCTTCAATATCACGTTTTGTATCAGCATCAATCATAGTGTTACCTCCCCGCCACACGCAAGGCTAATTTCAGGAGAAGCCTTATCGTGTTTGATGAATCTCTTGTCTAACCAGCGCTTTCTTAAGCGCAACTTCCGCTCTTAGCACATCAAGACCTACTTCCTTTTGTGCTAAACGATTCTTAGCTCTTTCTTCAGCCTTTTTAGCACGCTCTACATCTATCTCGTCTGGCCACTCAGCAATTTCGGCAAGCAATGTTACCTTATCTGGGAGGATCTCAGCGAGGCCCGCATGTATAGCTGCTTTTTTCACACCATCAGCCTCTGTAATAGTACAGATACCTGGCGCGATTACTGTGGTAAGTGGTATATGCTTTGGCAGAACGCCAATCTCACCACAGGCAGTATTAAATTCAACCATTGTAGCTTCTCCCTCATAAAAGCTACGCTCTGGCGTGATGATTGATACCTTAAAGGTGTTATCTGCCATTTACGCCACCTCCTATTTATTCTCGTTCATCTTGGCACGAACCTCGTCGATTGTACCAGCGTTAAGGAAGTAGCTCTCTGGGATGTCATCATGCTTACCTTCAAGGATTTCCTTGAAGCCACGTACTGTTTCAGCGATTGGCACATACTTTCCTTCCAAGCCTGTGAACTGCCCAGCAACGAAGAATGGCTGTGACAAGAATCTCTGAATCTTACGAGCACGGTTAACTACAAGCTTATCCTCTTCTGAAAGCTCATCCATACCAAGGATTGCGATGATATCCTGTAATTCCTTATATTTCTGAAGAATCTCCTGTACACCACGGGCAACCTCGAAGTGCTCCTGACCAACGATACGTGGATCAAGTATACGAGATGTAGAACCAAGTGGGTCTACCGCTGGATAAATACCAAGCTCGGCGATAGAACGCTCAAGTACTGTAGTAGCATCCAAGTGTGCGAATGTTGTAGCTGGAGCTGGGTCAGTTAAATCGTCGGCAGGCACGTAAACAGCCTGTACTGATGTGATTGAACCATTCTTTGTAGATGTGATTCGCTCCTGAAGAGCGCCCATCTCTGTCTGAAGTGTTGGCTGATAACCAACGGCTGAAGGCATACGACCAAGGAGGGCCGAAACCTCTGAACCAGCCTGAGTAAAACGGAAGATGTTATCGATGAAAAGAAGCACGTCCTTTCCACCCTTATCTCTGAAGTACTCAGCCATTGTAAGTCCAGTAAGACCAACTCTCATTCTGGCTCCAGGTGGCTCGTTCATCTGACCGAAAACCATGCAGGTTTTGTCGATAACCCCTGACTCCTTCATTTCGTAGTAAAGGTCATTACCTTCACGAGTACGCTCACCTACACCTGTGAATACTGAATATCCACCGTGCTCAGTAGCGATGTTGTGGATAAGCTCCTGGATAAGTACGGTTTTGCCTACACCGGCACCACCGAACAAACCAATCTTTCCACCTTTCTGATATGGGCAAAGAAGGTCAACGACCTTAATACCTGTCTCAAGCATTTCTGTTGATGTTGCCTGCTCCTCAAACGTTGGTGCTTTCCTATGGATAGGCATCTTTTCAACACCCTCAGGTGCTGGTTGCTCATCAATAGCTTCACCAAGTACGTTGAAAATACGACCAAGTGTAGCCTCGCCAACAGGAACCGAAATAGGTGCTCCTGTAGCTACTACATCCATTCCACGTACTAAACCGTCTGTAGGACCCATGGCAATACAACGAACTGTATCGTCACCCAAATGCTGTGCAACCTCGACAACCAGTCTCTCACCGTTTGCTCTGGTAATTTCAAGAGCATCGTTGATTTCTGGAAGAGAATCCTCTCCGAATTTTACATCAAGTACCGCACCGATAATCTGAGTGATTTTACCAATATTATTTGCCATTTTTTCACTCCTATCTGCTTTTTTCTTAAGAAAGCGCCTCTGCACCAGCGATAATCTCGGTCAATTCCTGAGTAATTGATCCCTGGCGGGCACGATTGTATTTTAATGATAGATCACTAATGATTTCCTCAGCGTTGTTTGTTGCTGAATCCATGGCCTGCATTCTGGCACCATTTTCTGAGGCAACAGCCTCTACCAAAGCGCCATACACAAGTGATGTGACATATTTAGGAATGATTAGCTCTAGTGCCTCTTCCTCGTTTGGCTCAAAATTCATAAGAGCCTCTGCGGAAGCGGACTTAGCCTTCTCAACATCTGCCTCATCAATCTCTGCTGGAAGCAGCTTCATTAGCTTTGGAATCTGGCTAACTGTATTTTTGAAGTGTGTGTATACAAGATAAATCTGTCCAATTTCACCACTTGCATAATCAGTAAGGACATCGTTGCTGATAGCTATTGCATCAGCATAGGTTGGTGCCTCCATTACTGGAGAATAATCCTTAACCACTTCATATCCCTTGTGGGCAAGGCTCTCACCACCCTTATGTCCTATTACATACAGCTTTACATCAGAAGGATTCATTTGGCTTCCAGTAATCATCTTTACAATATTTGAATTGTAACCACCTGCAAGACCACGGTTAGATGTGATGACTATAACGCCAATCTTCTCTGAGCCATTGTCTCTCAGGTATTTGTTGTTTACTGTGCCGGCCTTTGCAAGCATTCCACAAATAGTGTTATACATTGCATTGAAGTAAGGTGTTGTCTGTTCTGCCTTACTTCTTGCCTTCTGAAGCTTTACTGTAGATACAAGCTTCATGGCCTTAGTGATCTGCTGAGTGCTACTAACACTCTGTTTTCTTCTTTTTATGTCTCTCATTGAGGCCATAACAGATCACCCTCCTTACTTGTAAGTCTTCTTACACTCCTCGATAGCCTTAATTAGCTTTTCTTCCATCTCACCTTCAAGCACCTTTGTAGAGCGTATGCTTTCTGGGATTTCTGGATACTTTGTATCAACCAAATCAAACAATGCCTTTTCGAATTTAAGGACATCGGCTGTTGGAATGTCAAGCAAGTACTTCTTTGTTGCTGCGTAGATAATCATAATCTGATACTCTACTGGCATTGGTGCGTACTGTGGCTGCTTTAACATCTCTTTGATACGCTCACCTTGTGCAAGCTTTTCAGCTGTATCAGCGTCAAGCTCTGAGCCGAACTGTGCGAAAGCTGCAAGCTCTCGGTACTGAGCAAGCTCTACACGGATAGGAGCTGCGATTTTCTTCATAGCCTTAATCTGAGCAGAACCACCTACACGGGATACTGAAAGACCTGCGTTAACGGCTGGTCTGAAACCTGCGTTGAAGGCTTCTGTCTCAAGATAAATCTGACCATCTGTAATCGAGATAACGTTTGTAGGGATGTATGCAGATACATCACCTGCCTGTGTCTCAATGATTGGTAACGCTGTAAGTGAACCACCGCCCAGCTTATCAGACAATCTAGCTGCACGCTCAAGTAATCTTGAGTGGAGATAGAATACATCACCAGGGTAAGCTTCACGTCCTGGTGGACGACGAAGAAGTAATGAGAGTGTACGGTATGCAGTAGCATGCTTACTTAAATCATCATAGATGATAAGTACGTCCTCACCATTCTCCATCCACTCTTCACCGATAGCGCATCCAGAGTATGGAGCGATATACTGAAGTGGTGCAAGCTCTGATGCTGTAGCTGCAACTACTGTTGTCCAGCTCATAGCACCGTATTCCTCTAATGTCTTAACAAGGGCTGCAACTGTTGATGCCTTCTGGCCAATTGCAACGTAAATACATTTTACGCCCTGTCCCTTCTGGTTAATGATTGTATCAATTGCGATAGCTGTCTTACCTGTCTGTCTATCACCGATAATAAGCTCACGCTGTCCACGTCCGATAGGAATCATGGAATCGATAGCCTTGATACCTGTCTGAAGTGGAGTATCTACGGATTTACGAGAGATAACGCCTGAAGCAACACGCTCGATAGGACGGAATTTTGTGCTATCAATAGGTCCCTTGCCATCAATAGGCTGACCTAATGCGTTTACTACACGTCCAAGCATTGCGTCTCCAACTGGAACCTCAACAACACGACCAGTAGTCTTTACTGTATCGCCTTCATTGATGTTTTTATCGTTTCCTAAAAGAACGCAACCAACGTTGTCCTCCTCAAGGTTTAATACCATGCCGTATACTTCCCCAGGGAACTCTAGAAGTTCGCCCTGCATAGCATTCTGTAATCCGTGAATACGTGCAATTCCATCGGCAACCTGAATTACGGTTCCTACGTCCGAAACATCAAGCTGCGCTGCATAGCGTTTCATTTGCTCTTTAATAACCGAGCTAATCTCTTCTGGTTTTAAATTCATGGAGCGCATTCACCTACTTTCAATTGAATATTTGATAACTCGTGAGTTAATTTACTAATCTGAGTCTTGATAGAACTATCAACGACTCTATCCTTAATGCGAATTACCATACCCCCGATTAATTCAGGGTCTACCTTGTACGTCATTACAAATGAACCATAGTCAGTAGTTTGAAGCAAACGCTTCTCGACATCTGATTTCTGTGCTTCAG
>JAGBJE010000188.1 GCA_017934625.1 Pseudobutyrivibrio sp.
CCAAGAATACCTTTGAGGAGCTTTTTAACTTAGGTGTTATCCCAGTTGTTAATGAAAATGATACTGTTGCAACTCACGAGATTCAGTATGGAGATAATGATTCCCTTTCAGCAATTGTTGCAGCTCTTGTAAAGGCTGATGCGCTAGTGTTGCTTTCAGACATTGATGGTCTCTATACAGATGATCCAAGCGTTAATCCAAACGCTGAGTTTGTTCCTATTGTTGAGGATATTGATGCTGTGGCTAATATGGCCAGTGGTGAAAGCAGCTCTAATGTAGGTACAGGGGGCATGACTGCAAAGCTTAGAGCCGCCCAAATAGCAACTTACTCCGGGGCTGATATGGTTATTACAAACGGTAAGCATATTGGAAATATTCACCGTATTTTTGAAAATAAAGATAAGGGCACACTCTTTGTTGCAAATAAAAGAGATGATGTTCATGTATTAGATTTGTTAGAGGATTAATTATGATTACAGAAAAGGATATTGCAAGAATAAATGAGCTTTATCATAAAAGTAAAGCAGAGGGCTTAAGCGAGGCAGAAAAGGAAGAACAGGCAATTCTTAGAAAAGCTTATATCGCCGCTATCAGAGGAAATATTAGGGCGCAGCTTAACAATATTGACCTTGTTGATGAGAATGGTAATGTAGAGAATCTTGGCGAAAAATATGGGAATAAATCAAAATAAAGATTTAAGGAATATTCATAAACAGCTTAGAAATGATATGTCTGCTACAGAGCATAAGCTTAAATCAGCAGATATTGTAAAGAATACTTTGGCTCTTTTAGAATCTGATTTTAAAGGAGCTAATATTTTTTTATGTTATTATCCTTATAATTCGGAGGTTGATTTATTACCTCTTTACGAGAGTCTTTTGGCTAAAGGAAAGTCACTTTTTTTCCCGGTTTCAGATATTGAAAATCACAGATTATTATTTTATAAAATATCGGATTTACGTAGTGATTTTGAAACGGGCGCATATGGTATATTTGAGCCTTTTAATAAATCAGAATTATTTGATTTCGAAAATACGATAATCAATAAAAATACAACTATTATATGTATTACACCAGGTCTAGTATTTGATAGAAATTTCAATAGAATAGGATATGGCGCAGGTTTTTACGATAGATTTTTATTCGATAAAAATATCATTAAGATTGCACCTTGTTTTTCTAATCAGTTAGAAGCATCTATTCCTGTAATGGAGCATGATGTTAAGATGGACATAATAATTACAGATAACGAAGTATTGAAAGGAGATAAGCTATGACATTAATGGAACTACTAACGAAGGCAAAAGAAGCAAAATATCAGGTGGCTTTACTTCCCACAGATGTTAAGGATAAAGCAATCACTGCAGTTGCTGATGCATTAGTTTCAAATAGTAAAGATATCATTGCTGCAAATGCAATTGATATGGAAAATGGCAAAAATAAAGGCTTATCTTTAGGACTTCTTGATAGATTAAAGCTTGATGAAGATAGAATCAAAGGAATGGCTGAGGGGCTACGTCAGGTAGTTTCCTTAGAGGATCCAATAGGAAAGGTTACTGAGCAGTGGGAACGTCCTAATGGATTAAAAATAGCTAAGAGATTGGTTCCTATTGGAGTTGTAGGAGTAATTTATGAGGCTAGACCAAATGTTACTGCTGATGTTTTTGGTCTTTGCTTTAAGACTGGAAATGCAGTTGTACTTAAGGGCGGTAGTGATGCATTAGAGTCTAATAAGGCTATTGTTAAGGTTATTAAGGCTACTCTTGCTAAAGAAGATTTGCCTGTAGATGCTATTACTCTTATTGAAGATACTACTAGGGAATCTACAAATCAGCTTATGAGAATGAATGGTTATGTAGATGTTCTTATTCCTAGAGGTGGTGCCGGACTTATTAAATCAGTTGTAGAGAATGCATCTGTACCTGTAATTGAAACTGGTTCAGGTAACTGTCATATATATGTAGACAGTGATGCAGATATAGATATGGCAATATCTATTATTGAGAATGCTAAGACACAGCGAATAGGTGTATGCAATGCCTGCGAATCACTTGTAATTCATAAGGATATTGCTGAAAAGCTTTTGCCATCACTTAATAAAATGTTAAAGGAGCATGGTGTTAAGATATTTGCTGATGAAGCTTCAAGATGCTATTTGGATGGTGCAGAGGCTGCAACAGAAGAGGATTTTGGCAAGGAATATTTAGACTATATTATCTCAGTTAAGACTGTAAACAGCGTTGAGGAAGCCATCGAACATATTAATAAGTATAATACAGGGCATTCAGAGTCAATCATTACAAATATTCCTGAAAATGCAGATAAATTCTTAGATGGAATCGATGCATCATGTGTCTATGTAAATGCTTCTACCAGATTTACAGATGGATTCGAATTCGGCTTTGGAGCAGAGATTGGAATTAGCACTCAAAAGCTTCATGCAAGAGGTCCTATGGGACTACTTGCTTTGACAAGTTATAAATATACCATTCACGGAAATGGACAGGTTAGAAAATAATTAATAAAGGATATAAGATGAGTATTACAGATTTATTAAACAATGCTCCAACAGAGGAGCCAGAGCGTCAGTATTATTTTATTGCTGAGGCAAAGAAGATTATTGAGAAGAAGGAGCAGGAGCTTGGAAGAAAGCTTACCTGTTGTGTTACAACATTTGGTTGTCAAATGAACGCAAGGGATTCCGAAAAGCTTCTTGGTGTTCTTAAGGAAATAGGATATGTGGAGACTACAAATGAAAATGCTGATTTTGTAATCTACAACACATGTACAGTTAGAGAGAATGCTAATAATAAGGTATATGGTCACCTTGGCATTCTTCATGGTTACAAGAAAAAGAATAAAGACATGATGATTGGCCTTTGCGGATGCATGATGCAGGAGCCTTCAGTTATTGAACATCTTCAAAGTAACTATAAGTTTGTTGATTTGATTTTCGGTACTCACAATCTATATAAATTTGCAGAGCTATTTACTACAGCACTTCTTAACAAGAAGGGTATGATTATCGATATTTGGAAGGATACAGATAAGATTGTAGAAAATCTTCCAATTTCTAGAAAATATCCTTTTAAGTCTGGTGTAAATATCAGCTTTGGCTGCAATAATTTCTGTACTTATTGCATAGTTCCATATGTTCGTGGCAGGGAGCGTTCTAGAAAGCCAGAGGATATTGTAAATGAGATTAAGGACCTTGTAGCTGATGGTGTAGTTGAGATTATGCTTCTTGGTCAGAATGTTAATTCTTACGGCGTTGGACTGGATGAGAAGGTTACATTTGCTGACTTACTTAGAATGGTAAATGATATAGAAGGCCTTAAGCGTATTCGTTTTATGACACCTCATCCTAAGGATTTATCAGATGATTTAATTGAAGCGATGGCTACTCTTCCTAAGGTATGTCACCATATGCATTTACCACTTCAGTCTGGTAGCTCTGAAATCCTTAAGAAGATGAATAGACGCTACACTAAGGAACACTACTTAGAATTAGTAGAAAAGCTTAGGGCCCGTGTGCCAGATGTTGCCATCACTACAGATATTATTGTGGGATTCCCTGGAGAGACAGAAGAGGATTTCCTTGAAACAATGGATGTTGTAGATAAGGTTCATTATGATAGTGCCTTTACATTTATTTATTCTAAGCGTACAGGTACTCCTGCTGCATCAATGGATAATCAGGTTCCAGAGGATGTTGTAAAGGACAGATTCGACAGATTACTTGCCTTAGTTCAAAAACATGGCCATGATAAGGTTAAGGCTTTAGAGGGCACTACCCAAGATGTTCTTGTTGAAGAGGTAAACGAACAGGATTCATCTCTTGTTTCAGGCAAGCTTGCTAATAATGTTACAGTTCATTTCCCTGGAGATGAATCTATGATTGGAAAAATTGTTAAGGTTAAGTTAAACTGTTGTAAAGGGTTCTACTTTATAGGAGAACTAGCCTAAAAATCAAAGGGGGACACCCAATGTTTGCATATATTAGAGGAACACTTGCTGATATTGATGAAAATTTTGTTATTATAGAGAATAATGGGATTGGCTATAGTGTTAGTTCTTCCATGAACACAATCAGAATGTTACCTAACATTGGTTCTGAGGTAAAACTTAACACTAAGCTTATTCCTAAAGAGGATTCTCTTACTTTATATGGATTTTATGATAAGGAGGAGCTTAAGATGTTTGAGCTTCTTCTTTCAGTTAGCGGAATCGGGCCTAAAGGGGCTTTAGCTATTCTTAGTTCAATGACAGTATCAGATATCCAGTTTGCAGTTGCAGGTGGAGATGCAAAGGCCTTTGCTGCTGCACCTGGCGTTGGAAAGAAAACAGCAGAGAGAGTTATTATTGACCTTAAAGATAAGGTTGATATTATTGGGGCCTTTGAAGCCAAGATTACTTCTGATTTATCCGGCACTAAGAAGGTTGCTCCTGTTACTACTGTTAAGGAGGAAGTTCTTGAAGCACTTGTGGCTTTAGGATATTCTGCAAGTAATGCGGCAAGAGCTCTTGATAAAATGACTATCACTGATTCAACTACTACAGAACAATTGCTTTCAGATACATTAAAGCAGATGTCATTCTTATAAACAGGCGGGTTAAAAAATGCTTACAAACAAACAGATTACATCAACAATCGCAAGTCATGAAGATCTTGTTAATGACAATGCTCTTAGACCTAAGTCCTTCGATGGCTATATTGG
>JAGBJE010000189.1 GCA_017934625.1 Pseudobutyrivibrio sp.
ATTGTATCTCAGTTCTTACAGAGCCAAAGTGGTTTTTAGGAAGTGATGATTATTTAAAAGCTATCGCAAATACGGTAAGTATTCCTTGCATCAGAAAAGATTTCACTGTAGATGAGTATATGATTTACGAGGCCAAGCTGCTTGGAGCAAAAGCGATTCTTTTGATATGTGCCATATTAAAAGAGGAGCAGATTAAAAGCTACATTAAGATTTGTGATAATCTTGGAATCAGTGCACTGGTGGAAGCCCATGATGATGAAGAAATTCAGATGGCAGTGAGAGCAAAAGCGAGAATTATCGGTGTAAACAATCGTAACCTAAAGGATTTTTCAGTAGATGTGTCAAACAGCAAAAGACTAAGACAGCAAATCCCGGATGACATAATATTTGTATCAGAAAGCGGAATCAGTACAAGAGATGATGTAAAGGCTCTTGAAGCTGCAAATGTAGATGCAGTATTAATCGGTGAAACACTTATGAGAGCTACTGATAAGAAAACTAAACTAGCAGAATTAAGGGGGACATTAAGATGACAAGCATAAAGCTATGTGGACTCACAAGAGAAGAAGATATTAGAAGTGCTAATGAGCTAAAGCCAGAATATATTGGCTTTGTATTCTATGATAAGAGCAGAAGAAATGTTTCCAAGGCTCAGGCAAAGAAGCTTAAGAGCCTTCTTAATCCAGAAATCAAGGCTGTCGGTGTATTTGTAGATGCTCCTGCAAGCCAGGTGGAGGAGCTTTACACAGAAAACATTATTGATGTGGCACAGCTTCATGGTCATGAGGATGAGGATTACATCAAGGAACTTATGGATAACAATATTCCTGTTATCAAGACCTTCAAGGCAAACTCACCTGAGGAGCTTATTAAGGCAGAAAAATCAGCAGCAGATATGATTATGATTGATGCTGGAAATGGTGAGGGAGTTCCAATTAAGGATTTAAAACTTCTTACTTATATAGACAGACCATTTATTCTAGCAGGTGGACTTAACAAGGAAAATGTGGCAGATGCCATTGAAATAACTAAGCCATATGCAGTGGATGTTAGTACAGGTATTGAGACAGATAGTCATAAGGATAAGAATAAGATGAAGCAATTTGTAGAAGCAGTTCGAAAAGATGTGGTAACAGAAAATAGTAACGGAAGATTTGGTGTGCACGGTGGACAGTACATTCCAGAGACTCTTATGAATGCTGTAATTGAGCTTGAGGAAGCTTACAACCATTACAAGAATGACCCTGAATTTAACAGAGAGCTTACAGATTTGCTTAACAATTATGCTGGAAGACCAAGCCTTCTATATTATGCTAAGAAGATGACGGAAGACTTAGGCGGTGCAAAGATTTATCTTAAGCGTGAGGATTTGAACCATACAGGAAGCCACAAGATTAACAATGTGTTAGGCCAGGCACTTCTTGCTAAGAAGATGGGAAAGACTAGACTCATTGCAGAGACAGGAGCAGGCCAGCACGGCGTTGCAACAGCTACAGCAGCAGCTTTACTTGGAATGGAATGTGTTGTTTTCATGGGAAAGGAAGATACAGAAAGACAGGCGCTTAACGTGTATCGTATGAGACTGCTTGGAGCAGAGGTTATTCCTGTAACATCAGGTACAGCTACACTTAAGGATGCAGTTTCTGAGGCTATGAGAGAATGGACGTCAAGAATTGATGACACACATTATTGCCTTGGCTCAGTAATGGGACCACATCCATTCCCTACTATCGTAAGAGATTTTCAGGCTGTTATTTCCAAGGAAAGCAGAAGCCAGATTCTTGAAGCAGAGGGAAGATTGCCAGATGCAGTAATTGCCTGCGTTGGCGGTGGAAGCAATGCTATGGGAAGCTTCTACAACTATATTAATGATGAAGGTGTTGAGCTTATTGGCTGTGAGGCAGCAGGTAGAGGAATCGATACATTTGAGACAGCAGCAACAGTAAACACTGGAAAGATTGGTATTTTCCATGGTATGAAATCTTATTTCTGCCAGGATGAATATGGTCAGATTGCACCTGTTTATTCTATCTCAGCAGGCTTGGATTACCCAGGTGTTGGACCGGAGCATGCATATCTTCATGATATCGGCAGAGCAAAATATGTACCAGTTACAGATGAAGAAGCAGTAGAGGCCTTTGAGTATATTGCAAAAACAGAGGGAATCATTGCAGCAATCGAGTCAAGCCACGCTATCGCATATGCGAAGAAGCTTGCTCCAACAATGAAAAAAGACCAGATTATCATAGTTACAGTGTCAGGAAGAGGCGACAAGGACTGCGCAGCAATAGCACGTTACAGAGGGGAGGATATCCATGAGTAAAATAGCAGAGGCATTTAACAAAAAGAAGGCATTTATTCCATTTATCACATGTGGTGACCCGGATTTAGACACAACAAAGAAGCTTGTTATAGAGATGGAAAAAAACGGTGCAGATTTAATAGAGCTTGGTATTCCTTTTTCAGACCCTACAGCAGAAGGTCCTGTAATTCAGGGAGCAAATATTAGGGCACTTTCAAATGGCATTACTACAGATGATATTTTTGCTATGGTAGCTGAACTTAGAAAAACAGTGAAGATTCCGCTGGTATTTATGACCTATGCCAATGTAGTTTTCTCATACGGTAAGGATAGATTTTTTGAGAACTGTAAGAATGCAGGTATCGATGGCATAATCCTTCCTGATGTTCCATTTGAGGAGAAGGCTGAATTTGAAGAATCAGCAGCGGTGTATGGTATTGATTTTATATCAATGATAGCCCCTACTTCAAAAGAGCGAATCGACATGATTGCAAAGGAAGCAAAGGGATTTATCTATGTGGTTTCAAGCCTTGGCGTTACTGGTACCAGAACTGAAATCAATAGCAATATCAAGGAGCTTGTAGAAAGAGTACGAAAGAATACTGATGTACCATGTGCTGTAGGCTTTGGCATTTCAAATCCGAAACAGGCGGCCACTATGGCAGGTATTTCTGATGGCGCCATCGTTGGTTCAGCAATTGTTCGTATGATTGAAAAATATGGTAAGGATTCACCAAAGGAAGTTGGCAGATTTGTTAAGGAGATAAAGGAGGCTTACCATGCATCCTAGTATTGATGAGGTAAGAAGATTATCTGAAGAAGGAGATTATAAGAGAGTCCCTGTAATGATAGAGATGCTTTCAGACGGATATACTCCCATTGAGGTTATGCGTATCATTAGAAATGCTAGTAATCAGTGTTACCTGTTAGAATCTGCAAGCCAATCTGAAACCTGGGGACGATATACCTTTTTAGGCTATAATCCAAAGCTTGAGGTTACCTGTCAGGATGGAAGGCTCTTAATCAAAGAAAATAATGGTGACAGCAAAGCATTAATAGAAGAAAGAGAAGTAAAGCATCCTAACGAAACACTCAGGGAGATTCTTGCCAAATACAAGACCCCAAGGTTAGCAGGCTTTCCTACATTTACAGGAGGCCTGGTAGGATATTTTTCCTACGATTATATTAAGTATGCTGAGCCAAAGCTTGGATTAAAATGTGATGGATATGATGATTTCAAAGACATGGATTTGATGCTCTTTGATGATGTTATTGTATTTGATAATTTCAGGCAGAAAATCTATTTGATTACAGGTGTAATGCTGGATGAAAAAATACAGTATACAGATGATTTTAATGATGGATTTGATGAGCTTAACATTAAGTACGAAAGGGCTGAAAAGAAGCTTCTAGAAATTAAGAACCTACTTAAGAATGGAGAAAAGAAGCATTTTGAACCAATCAACCTTCAGACAGAGATAACTCCAAAGTTTACAAATGAAGAATATGGTCAGATGGTAGAAAAAGCCAAGCACTATATTAAGGAAGGGGATATCTTTCAGGTGGTGCTTTCTAATCCTCTTAGCGCTGAAGCTTCTGGAAGCCTGTTTGATACTTACAGATTGCTTCGTGCCAGCAATCCATCGCCATATATGTTTTATTTTAACAGCTCCGATATAGAGATTGCAGGCGCATCACCAGAGACACTGGTTAAGGTAGAGGATAAAAAGGTAAGCACATTCCCTCTTGCAGGCACCAGGCCAAGGGGCAAGGATGCTATGGAAGATAAAGCTTTAGAGGCGGAGCTACTTGCCGATGAAAAGGAGAGAGCCGAGCACAATATGCTTGTAGACCTAGGCAGAAATGATATTGGAAAAATCGCCAGTCTCGGCAGTGTAGCTGTTGATAAATACATGGATATAGAGCGATTCTCCCATGTAATGCATATTGGCTCCACTGTAGTGGGAGAGCTTTCTGAGGATAAGGATGCAATAGATGCAGTGGATGCTATACTACCAGCAGGCACCCTTTCAGGAGCACCAAAGTTCAGGGCATGTCAGATAATAGAGGAACTAGAGCAAAGTAAGCGAGGAATTTATGGTGGAGCTATAGGCTATCTGGATTTTTCAGGAAACCTGGATGTGTGCATTGCCATTAGGCTTGTATATAAAAAGGATGACAGCATTTACATTCGCTCAGGAGCAGGCATAGTATATGATTCTGTGCCAGAAAAAGAAGCAGTGGAATGTATTAATAAAGCAAAGGCTGTGGTAAACGCCATCAAGCAGGCTGAGGGAGGAATAGAATGATTTTACTAATAGATAATTACGATAGCTTCTCCTATAACCTCTATCAGCTTGTGGGAGAAATTAATCCTGATATTAAGGTTGTGAGAAATGATGAGCTTCGTATATGCGATATAGAAAAGCTAAATCCTAGCCATATAATCATATCTCCTGGCCCAGGCAGGCCAATTGAGGCAGGTATATGTGAGGATGTGATAGCTCATTTTGCAGGAAAGATACCTATTCTTGGGGTATGTCTTGGACATCAGGCTATCTGTGAGACCTTTGGAGCAAATATAACTTATGCTAAAGGACTTATGCATGGAAAGCAGTCTGATGTAAAGATTGATAATTCCTCAAAGCTTTTCAAGGGGTTGCCGGAGAACATAAAAGTTGCTAGATACCATTCCCTTGCAGCAGAGGCTAAGAGCTTGCCAACAAATCTTAAGATTTTAGCCACCACAGATGATGGAGAGATAATGGCCGTAGCACATAAAGAATATGAAGTGTATGGCTTGCAGTTTCACCCAGAATCAATACTCACACCAGATGGAAAAAAGATGATAGAGAATTTTATAGAATAGCAGGCACACTTTAGCACATTAAATTAAAAAAGTGCTTGCAATCTTAGCAAAATAGTTGTATAGTTTTGCACAAGACAAAGGCGTCTAAAGAAATTCCCGTATTGGGAGTTTCTTTAGGCGCCTTTATTTTTATACAGATAATGAAACTACGATGTGGAAGGAGTAGCGGACATGGACAATCAAATGAAAGGTCTGTATGACCCTAGTTTTGAGCATGACAATTGTGGTATAGGAGCTGTTGTATCTATCAAAGGTATAAAGACACACAAGACAGTTTCAGATGCCCTAAAGATTGTTGAGAACTTAGAACATAGAGCTGGCAAGGATGCATCAGGTGAAACTGGTGATGGTGTAGGAATTCTGCTTCAGATATCACACAAGTTTTTCAAGAAGGCATGTAGTGAGCTTAAGATTGAAATAGGCGACGAGCGTGAATACGGTGTGGGAATGTTCTTCTTTCCAAAGGATGAGTTTAAAAGAAAACAGGCAATGAAGATGTTTGAAATCATTGTGGAAAAGGAAGGAATGGAGTTCTTAGGCTGGAGAAATGTGCCAACAAGACCTGAAATCTTAGGAAAGCTTGCAGTAGATTGTATGCCATTTATTGCCCAGGCATTTATAAAGAAGCCAAAGGATGTTGAAAAGGGCTTGGCATTTGATAGAAAGCTGTATGTGGCAAGACGTGTGTTTGAGCAGACAGCTGAGGACACCTATGTGGCATCCCTTTCAAGTAGAACTATTGTATATAAGGGAATGTTTCTTGTAGATCAGCTGAGACTTTTCTTTGAGGATTTGTTAGATGAGGACTATGAATCTGCAATAGCAACAGTGCATTCTCGTTTCTCTACTAACACTAATCCATCATGGGAGAGAGCCCATCCAAACAGATTTATCGTACACAATGGTGAGATAAATACCATCAAGGGTAACGCAGATAAGATGCTATCCCGCGAGGAGACAATGGTTTCCCAGGTGCTAGAGGATGAGATGACAAAGATTACTCCTGTATGCAATCAGGCTGGTTCTGATTCAGCAATGCTTGATAACGCACTTGAGTTTCTTGTAATGAATGGAATGCCACTTCCTCTTGCAGTGATGATTACTATTCCAGAGCCATGGGTAAAGAACAAGGCTATGGAGCAGGCAAGGAGAGATTTTTATCAGTATTATTCAACAATGATGGAGCCATGGGATGGACCAGCATCTATCTTGTTTTCAGATGGTGACATTATGGGTGCGGTGCTTGATAGAAACGGTCTTAGACCATCCCGCTACTATATTACAAACGACGATTATCTTATTCTTTCATCAGAGGTAGGTGTACTTCCTATTGAGGAAAGCAGAATAAAGCTTAAGGATAGATTAAAGCCAGGTAAGATGCTTCTTGTTGACACTGTAGAAGGACGTTTGATAGATGATAATGAACTGAAGCTCACCTATGCAAATAGACAGCCTTATGGTCAGTGGCTTGATGCTAATCTTGCTCACTTAGGTGATATCAAGATTCCAAACGAGCCAGTGCCTAAGTATTCTAAGGAGGAAAGAGACAGATTGCAGAAGGCCTTTGGTTATTCCTATGAGGAGATTAAGGATTCTATCCTTCCAATGGCTCTTAATGGAGTGGAGAATACTGGCGCAATGGGTATTGATGTGCCACTTGCAGTACTTTCAAAGAATCATCAGCCATTGTTTAATTACTTCAAGCAGCTGTTTGCCCAGGTAACCAATCCGCCTATTGATTCTATTAGAGAAGAGATTGTTACAGCTACCACCATCTATCTTGGAACAGCAGGAAACGTCCTTGAAGAGAAGGAAGAGAATTGCAACATGCTGCAAATCAACAATCCTATCCTTACAACAACAGATTTGATGAAGATTAAATCAATGAAGGTTCCGGGACTTAAGACTGCCACTGTGCCTATTGTATATTACAAGAACACATCCCTAGAGAAGGCCATTGAGCATCTATATGTAGAGGTGGACAAGGTAAATCATGAAGGAGCTAATATCATCATCCTTTCAGATAGAGGAGTAGATGAAAATCATGTGGCAATCCCTTCACTTCTTGCAGTTGCAGCAGTACAGCATCATCTGGTACAGACAAAGAAGCGTACATCACTTTCACTTATCCTGGAGTCAGGTGAGCCAAGAGAGGTACATCATTTT
This sequence comes from Pseudobutyrivibrio sp., assembly GCA_017934625.1. GTDB lineage: Bacteria > Bacillota > Clostridia > Lachnospirales > Lachnospiraceae > Pseudobutyrivibrio. The sequence goes on from JAGBJE010000189.1 coordinate 7,338, forward strand.
GCAACCTTGCTTGGTTACGGTGCATCTGCAATCAATCCATATCTTGCACAGGAGACTATTGCGGAGCTTATTGAAAAGGGACAGCTAAAGAAGGATATACATGCAGCCATCGATTCTTACAATGAGGCTGTAATCAGCGGAATTATAAAGATTGCATCTAAGATGGGTATTTCTACCGTACAGTCTTATCAGGGTGCAAAGATTTTTGAGGCTATTGGAATTAGCAAGGACGTTATAGACAAATATTTCACTGGAACTATTTCTAGAATAGGTGGAATAACTCTAGAGGATATTGAGTCTGATGTGGAAATGCAGCATTCTAAGGCCTTTGACCCACTTGGACTTGATGTGGATGAAACTCTTGATTCAAGAGGTCAGCACAAGATGCGTTCTGGTGCAGAGGAGCATCTATATAATCCTGCTACAATTCATCTTTTACAGCTTGCTACAAGAACGGGAGATTACAATACATTTAAGGAATACACCTCACTTGTAAATGAAGAGGATAATGTTAGAAACCTAAGAGGACTTATTGACTTTAATTATCCTAAGAAGGGTATAAGCATTGATGAGGTAGAATCTGTTGATTCCATTGTAAAGCGATTTAAGACTGGTGCCATGAGCTATGGATCTATTTCAAAAGAAGCCCATGAGACTATGGCTATTGCTATGAATCAGCTTCACGGCAAGTCTAACTCTGGTGAAGGTGGAGAAGAGGATGAAAGATACGAAGTAGGTGCTGACGGACTTAACCGTTGTTCTGCCATTAAGCAGGTGGCATCAGGTAGATTTGGTGTTACCAGTAAATACCTGGTATCTGCCAAGGAAATCCAGATAAAGATGGCCCAGGGGGCAAAGCCTGGTGAAGGTGGTCATCTGCCAGGAAAGAAGGTATACCCATGGATTGCAAAGACACGTCTTTCTACTCCAGGTGTAGCTCTTATTTCACCACCTCCTCATCATGATATTTATTCAATCGAGGATTTGGCAGAGCTTATTTATGATTTGAAGAACGCTAATAAGGATGCACGTATTTCTGTAAAGCTTGTATCAGAAGCAGGTGTTGGAACTATCGCATCTGGTGTTGCTAAGGCTGGTGCTCAGGTTATCCTTATTTCTGGCTATGATGGCGGTACAGGTGCTGCGCCAAAATCATCTATTCACAATGCTGGCTTGCCATGGGAGCTTGGCCTAGCCGAGGCTCATCAGACACTTATTATGAATGGCCTTAGAAACAAGGTAGTAATTGAGACTGATGGTAAGCTTATGTCAGGTCGTGATGTTGCAATAGCATGTGCACTTGGTGCAGAGGAATTTGGATTTGCCACAGCACCACTTGTAACTATGGGCTGCGTTATGATGCGTGTGTGCAACCTGGATACATGTCCTGTAGGTGTTGCCACACAAAACCCTGAGCTTAGAAAGCGCTTTAAAGGAAAGCCAGAGTATGTAGTTAACTTTATGAGGTTTATTGCCGAGGAGCTTCGTGAATACATGGCATCACTTGGTTGCAAAACTGTGGATGAGCTATGCGGAAGAACAGATTTACTTAAGCTTAAGGAAACTACAAAGAACAGTCCATTTGAAAAGGTGGATTTGACAGCTGTACTTAGCAACCCATCTGGTGGTGAGAAGATTGAGTACGCTAAGAAGAATGTATATAACTTTGAGCTTGAAAAGACTGTAGATGAAAAGGTACTTCTAAAGGAGCTTAAGAGTGCAATTGCAGCAGGAAAGCCAAAGGAAGTATCAGTTGATATCGTAAATACGGATAGATCACTTGGAACACTTCTTGGAGCAGAGCTTACAAGAAGGTTTGGCGAGAGCTTAGCTGAGGATACCTATAAGGTAAATTGCCATGGTGCAGGTGGCCAGTCCTTTGGTGCATTCATTCCTAAGGGACTTACACTTGAGCTTGCTGGTGATTCTAACGATTACTTTGGTAAAGGCCTATCAGGCGGTAAGCTTATCGTATATCCAAAAGAGGGGGCTACCTATAAGGAGGATGAGAACATCATCATCGGAAATGTGGCACTGTATGGCGCTACCAGCGGTAAGGCATTTATAAATGGAGTTGCAGGTGAGCGTTTTGCTGTAAGAAACTCTGGTGCAACAGCTGTAGTAGAGGGCGTAGGTGACCATGGCTGTGAATATATGACAGGTGGTCGAGTTGTCGTACTTGGTGAAACAGGTAAGAACTTTGCAGCAGGTATGAGCGGTGGAATCGCATATGTACTGGATGAAGATGCCACTCTTTACAAGAAGCTTAATAAATCTATGGTTAGCCTTGAGACAGTTACGGATAAGTATGATGTTATGGAGCTTAAAGATATTATTGGTGAGCATGTGAGGGCTACAGGTTCTAAGAAGGGTAAGGAAATCTATGATAACTTCAGTGATTATCTGCCTAAGTTTAAGAAGATAGTGCCATATGATTACAAGAAGATGTTAGAGGCCATGGTAAAGATGGAGGCTAAGGGCTTGTCTTTAGAACAGGCTCAGATAGAAGCTTTTAATTTCTTGATTTCCCAGCAGAGCGTAGGAAATCGAGAACATGACGAGCCCCTTTTCCGAAGGAAAAACTCAGATGGGCGAGTATCAAATTTACTAATGAATGGTCAAGGAGCTTAAGGAGGATTAGTCATGGGAAAATCTACAGGATTTTTAGAATATGAGCGTGTAGAGGAAGTGGCTTCACATCCTCTGGAGCGCATTAAGAATTTTAATGAATTTCACACACCATTATCTACGGAGGAACGTCAGCGACAGGCAGCTAGATGTATGGATTGTGGTGTGCCGTTTTGCCAGTCAGGAATGACTATTAAGGGGATGACCTCAGGCTGTCCTCTCAACAATCTGATCCCCGAGTGGAACGATTTAGTTTATCAGGGAAACTTGGATATTGCTTACAAGAGATTACACAAGACAAGCAATTTCCCTGAATTTACATGCAGAGTGTGTCCAGGATTATGCGAAAAGGCCTGTACCTGTAGCCTAAACGGTGAAGCTGTCACCACAAAGGCTAACGAGATGGCAATAATAGAGTATGCCTATGAGCATGGACTTGCTGATGCCAAACCACCTAAGCAGCGCACGGGAAAAAGAGTTGCTGTAGTAGGCTCAGGACCATCAGGTCTTGCTGTTGCAGACCAGCTTAATAGACGTGGTCACAGTGTAACAGTTTATGAAAAAAGTGATAAGATAGGTGGATTGCTTCGTTACGGTATTCCAAATATGAAGCTTGAAAAGCAGATTATTGATAGAAAAATCCATGTGATGGAGCAGGAGGGCGTTAGCTTTATCGTAAATGCGAATATTGGAGATAACGTAAAGTCAGCAGAGCTTACATCAAAATATGATGCTATAGTACTTTGCTGTGGTTCCTCTAATCCTAGGGATATTGATGCTATTGGCCGCAAGGAAGCTAAGGGAATACATTTTGCTGTGGATTTCCTTGCCTCTACTACAAAGTGCTTGTGGAACAACAATATGCAGCTCGTAGATGGCCAGTATATATCTGCAAAGGATAAGGATGTGGTTATCATTGGCGGTGGTGATACAGGAAACGATTGTGTTGGTACAGCTATTCGTCATGGCTGCAAATCAGTGACCCAGCTTGAAATGATGCCAAAAGCACCAGATCAGCGGGCAGAGAATAATCCTTGGCCACAGTGGCCTCTTGTTTGCAAGACTGATTACGGTCAGGAGGAGGCTATCGCAAAATTCGGTCACGACCCACGTATCTACACCACTACTGTAAAGGAATTTAAGACTGACAAATCAGGTAATCTTAAATCTGTTGTGCTTGTATCATTGGAGTCAAAGGTAGACAAAAAGACAGGCCGCAAGATGATGGTTCCAGTAGAGGGAACTGAAAAAGAAGTGAAATGTCAGCTGTGTCTGATTGCAGCAGGATTTTTAGGCGCTGAAAAATATGTGGTAGATGCATTTAAGGTAGGCGTAGATGGAAGGACTAACGTGGCATCTGTAGGTAAAGACAGCTTTGCCACAAATGTAGATAAGGTATTTACAGCCGGTGATATGCACACAGGTCAATCCCTGGTTGTTAAGGCCATCAGAAGCGGAAGAGACTGTGCAAGACAGGTAGATGAATATCTTATGGGGTATACAAACCTCTAGAATTTAATACCATAATTTATTATTATGATATTAAAATAACCCGTAGGAGGGAAGGAAATGTCACATTTATCCATAGATGATATATTAGAGTTCGTTGAGGAAAACGACGTAAAGTTTATCCGTCTGGCCTTTTGCGACCTGTACGGTAATCAAAAGAATATTTCTATTATGCCATCAGAGCTTAAGAGCGCATTTGAAGATGGAATTAATTTTGACCCATTTTTAATCCTTGGCTTTGAGGACGGAATGGGGAAGGATTTATTCTTAAAGCCTGATGCAGATACACTTCATGTGTTGCCATGGCGCCCATCATCTGGCCGTGTAATCAGGTTTTACTGTGATGTGGTTTATGCAGATGGAACACCATTTTCAATGGACTACAGACAGTTTTTAAAGGACACTCTTAAGCAGTGCGAAGAAATGGGCTTTACTACAAAGATGGGACTTCGTTCTGAATTTTATCTTTTTAAAACAGATGATAATGGAATTCCAACAGATGAGCCATTTGATAATGGTGGATACTTGGATGTTGCTCCTAGTGACAGAGCAGAAAACATAAGGCGTGAGATTTGTCTTAGCTTAGAGGAGATGGGAATCTCCCCTCAGTCCTCACATCATGAAAGGGGCCCTGGTCAAAACGAAATAGATTTTCAATCTGCAGATGCACTGACAACTGCAGATAACTTCGTGACCTACAAAAACGTAGTAGAAAATATTGCAGTAAGAAATGGAGCTTATGCATGCTTTGAGCCAAAGCCAATAGATGATGCACCAGGTAATGGCTTGCACATTCTCATGTCTACCCATAAGGGAGAGAAGAACCTTATCAGTGAGGATAAGGAATTTTCCGATAGCTTTATGGCAGGCATTATCAATAGAATGCGTGACATTACAATCTTCTTAAACTGCCGTAGGGACTCCTATGATAGATTAGGGTATCTGGAGGCTCCTAAATATATTACCTGGTCTATGCAGAACAATTCCAGACTATTTAGAGTGCCGGAAATTAATGGTAGAAGAAAGCATTTTATTCTTCGTTCACCAGATTCATGCCTTAATCCTTATCTTGCAACAGCAATTATTTTGCAGGCTGGTATTGCGGGAGTGAAGGGCAAGGAAACACTTCCACCTGCACTTGAGGTTAAATCAAGACTTCTTACTGAGGATGAATATTCTAAGCTTGATATGCTTCCAGCAACTATTGAGGAGGCTATTGAATGTGCTTCAAATAGCAGCTTTTTGAAGGAATCAAACTTTGCAAAAATCGCAGAAAATTATATTGAGACAATCAAGATGAGCATATAGCTTTTAAGGAGTGGACTATGGAAAGAGCGTTAATTGTCTGCGATAACGAAAAGGCTAGCGCATTCTACAAATCCTATCTGAAGGAAAATGGATATATTGATATGCTTTTAGTGGAAAGTATATCTGCAGCAAAGCGTGCTATCACTGACTATGATTTTGATATATGCTTTGTCAATCTGCCTCTTGGTGGTTCAAATTCCATTGAACAGGTAATAGATATAGCTGAGAAAAATGTGTGCCAGATACTGCTATTTATCAAAGCAGATTTGTATGATGAGATAACAGATAAGGTGGCAGACTACGGTATTATCACAGTATCGAAGCCTATTAGCAAGCAGCTGCTTTGGCAGGCCTTGCGGCATGCACTTGCGGCGCAAAGACGTATTGGAATGGCTCACAAGGAAAGTGCAAAGCTTGAGAAAAAGCTGGAGGAGCTAAAGACCATTTCAAGAGCCAAGCTACTTCTCATTATCAACGAGGATTTGACTGAAGAAGAGGCTCATAAGCAGATAGAAAAGAGTGCCATGGACTTACGAATATCTAGATATCAAATGGCCAAAGATATTATAAAAAAATATGGATAATTTGAAAAATAGTTATTGACAAATTATTGTCAAACGAATATTATACTTAACAAATAAAAATCAATGGAACAACTTAAGAAATACGACAAAGGCGTCGTGGAAAGTGTTTAGGCACATTCCACGGCGCTTTTTGTGTTCCTAGGGAAGGTGATTTTATGTGTTCAATAATGGCTTTAAGTAAGTGCCACATTGAGATGAAGGATTTTGAAGAGGCATTTGCAAAAACAGTAACAAGAGGACCTGATATGCAAAAGGTCATCACAGTAAACGACAGTGTGCTAGGGTTCCAGCGGCTTTCAATAATGGGCTTAACAGATGCAGGAATGCAGCCCTTTGAGCTTGATGGAAATTACGTAATATGTAACGGCGAGCTGTACGGATTTAAAAAGGAGAGGGAAGAGCTAAAGGCAGAGGGCTATCATTTCTTAAGCGATAGTGATTGCGAAATAATTCTTCCAATGTATCGTAAATACGGATGTAAGATGTTTAATAAACTTGATGCAGAGTTTGCTATGGTTATCTATGACAAGGAATTAGATAATCTGGTGGCAGCAAGAGATCCAATTGGAATAAGACCATTGTTCTACGGATACGATAGCGAAGGTGCAATTATGTTTGCATCAGAGGCAAAGAACCTGGTAGGTCTTACAGATGAGGTGAAGCCATTTCCACCAGGACATTATTATTACAAGGGTGTATTTACCTGCTATAAAGACCTGGCAAAGCGAATGCCTTACAGTGAGGATTCCATTGAAGAGGTCGCAGCAAAGATTAAGGAAAAGCTTGTAAGAGGTGTTGAAAAGAGGCTTGATGCAGATGCTCCTATAGGATTTCTTTTATCAGGTGGACTTGATTCATCCTTGGTATGTGCCATTGCAACTAAGCTTATGAATAAGCCTATTAAGACCTTTGCAATAGGAATGAATGAGGATGCAATCGATTTAAAATACGCAAAAGAGGTTGCAGATTACATAGGCTCTGAGCACCACGAAATCATCATCAATAAGGACATAGTACTAGAAAGTCTAGAAGAGGTTATAGCCGCACTTGGAACCTATGATATAACAACCATCAGAGCTTCCATGGGAATGTACCTTATCTGCAAAGGAATCAAGAAGCAGTTTCCAGATATAAGAGTTTTACTTACTGGTGAGATTTCAGATGAGATTTTCGGATATAAATACACGGATTTTGCTCCAAATGCAGAGGAGTTCCAAAGAGAGGCAGAAAAGAGACTTAGAGAGCTTTACATGTACGATGTACTTAGAGCAGACAGATGCATCTCGGTACATTCCATGGAAGCAAGAGTTCCTTTCGGAGATTTGGATTTTGTTGAATATGTAATGAGCATTAATCCAAAGCTTAAGATGAATACTTATAACAAGGGAAAGTATTTGCTTAGGCACGCATTTGAAGAAGGTGACTACCTGCCACATGAGATACTGTTTAGGGAGAAAGCAGCATTCTCAGATGCGGTAGGACATTCCATGGTGGATTACCTAAAGGAATATGCAAACAGCCTCTACACAGATGAGGATGTAAAGAATTCATATCGTAAATACGAATTTGCTACACCATTTACAAAGGAATCACTTCTCTATAGAGATTTGTTTGAAAAATATTACCCAGGGCAGGCTCACATGGTAGCAGACTTCTGGATGCCTAATAAAGCTTGGGAAGGCTGCAATGTAAATGACCCGTCGGCGAGAGTGTTAGCAAATTATGGAGATAGTGGCGTGTAGGAAGTAAGACCCTCATCATTCAGCTGCGCTGACAGCTTCCCCCTTCCAAGGGGAAGCCTTTAAGCCTTCCCCTTGAGGGGAAGGGGGACCACGAAGTGGTGGATGAGGTGTAAGAAAAGGAGGATAAAGATGAGTAAAGTAACAGAAATTTTCGGAAGCAAAGTATTCAACGATGAAACTATGAAGGAGCGTCTTCCTAAGGATGCCTACAAAGCCCTTAAAAAGACAGTAGAGGAAGGCCGTCCTCTAGATAGAGACTTGGCAAATGTAATAGCACATGCCATGAAGGAGTGGGCTATTGAGCTTGGTGCAACACATTTTACACATTGGTTCCAGCCAATGACAGGTGTAACAGCAGAAAAGCACGATTCATTTATTCAGCCAGAGGAAGGTGGAAGAGTGATTATGACCTTCTCTGGTAAGGAGCTTATTAAGGGTGAGCCTGATGCATCATCTTTCCCTTCAGGTGGACTTCGTGCAACATTTGAGGCTAGAGGATATACAGCATGGGACCCAACAAGCTATGTGTTTATAAAGGATGATACACTTTGCATTCCTACAGCTTTTTGTTCATATTCAGGTGAGGCACTTGATAAAAAGACTCCACTTCTTCGTTCTATGGAAGCCCTTGATAAATCAGCAGTTAGGGTGCTTAAGCTATTTGGACATGATGAGGTTAAGAGGGTTATTACAACAGTAGGTCCAGAGCAGGAGTACTTCCTTATCGATGAGGAAATGTATAACAAGCGCCCAGATCTTATCTATACAGGTAGAACCTTATTTGGGGCAAAGCCACCTAAGGGACAGGAATTAGATGACCATTATTTCGGAACTATCAAGCCACGAGTTTCTGCCTTTATGAAGGAGCTTGATGAGGAGCTTTGGAAGCTTGGCGTACTTGCAAAGACCAAGCACAACGAGGTGGCACCTGCTCAGCATGAGCTTGCTCCAGTGTACTCAACA
>JAGBJE010000190.1 GCA_017934625.1 Pseudobutyrivibrio sp.
AATAGCTTTATGGAGAATAGTTTCTGTAAAGCTATTTTTATGTCTAGAGGATAATAAATGAAGTACGTTATTAATAGATTAATACAATTGATTCCAGTCCTGCTTGGAATAACATTCCTTTCCTTTGCAATGATGCGAATAGCAGGAAGTGATGCCATTACAGAGTTGTATGCTGATAAGGGAGCAGTTTCTGCGGAAATCATTAATGCAAAAAGAACTGAGCTTGGACTGGATAAGCCTTTCTTAGAACAATATTTTGTCTGGCTTGGTGGCCTGATTACAGGTGATATGGGAACCAGTTATGTTTCAGGCAAGGATGTGTTTGATACATTTATTTCTAAGCTTCCAGCAACCATTCTTCTTACTGTTTTATCAGTATTACTCACTATAATTATATCCATTCCATTAGGAATATTTGCGGCAGTACGTCATGACAGATTTACTGATTATTTCCTTCGATTTTTTAGCTTTATTGGTAATTCTATGCCTAACTTTTTTATTGCGCTGCTGTTAATGCAGCTGCTTGCAATTAAGCTTGGCGTACTGCCAGTTATTTCAAACGGAACTAGCTTAGAAAGTGCTATCATGCCAACACTTACACTGGCCATAGCTATGTCTTCTAAATATATGAGGCAGGTTAGAGCCACAGTATTAGAGGAGCTAAACAAGGATTACGTCCTTGGAGCAACAGCTAGAGGTGTTAGAAGTAGTGTCATCCTCTGGAAGAGTGTTATCAAAGCATCTATGCTTACAATCATTACACTGCTTGCACTTTCAATAGGAAGCTTGCTTGGTGGTACAGCTATCATCGAAAGCATCTTTATGTGGGATGGAGTAGGAAAGCTTGCTGTGGATGCTATCACAATGCGTGATTACCCAATGATACAGGCTTATGTGGTATGGATGGCCATTATCTATGTAATGGTAAATCTAGTTACAGACCTGCTTTATCATTTGCTTGATCCTCGTATTAGATTGGGGGTCAGTGAATAATGAGTACACCTACAATCAGAAAACAAAAAGTAAAAAGAACTTCGGTAAAGACCAGGTTAATCATATTTGGGACATTGGCAGCTCTTCTTTTAATTGGCTCGATTTTTTCCAGCCATCTTACGCCATATGACCCATATCTTCAGGATTTGTCAAACGCAAAGGCAGCGCCTTCTATGGAGCATTTGCTTGGAACAGATAGATATGGCAGGGATATGTTATCCCGTGTCATCATTGGAAGTAGAACCAGCATCTATTCCACACTTTTACTAGTTGCTATCATCACAGCATTTGGAACAGCAGTAGGAGTTATCTGCGGATGGTTTGGTAAATGGATCGATGTGATACTGATGCGTATTTCCGATATGTTTTTGGCTTTTCCAGGCCTTGTTTTCGCACTTGCAGTTGCAGGTGTATTAGGAGGTGGATTGCAAAATGCTATCATTGCACTTGCGGCGATTTCCTGGCCAAAGTATGCTCGAATTGCAAGAAGTCAGACATTGGCGCAGAAGGAAACTGTTTATCTAAGAGCGGCGAAATTGTCAGGCAGCTCAACTGTTAAGATTATATTTAAACATATCCTTCCAAATATAATCGGTCCAATTTTGGTTACATCTATGCTTGATATAGGAACCATGATGATGGAGCTGGCGGGACTTAGCTTCTTGGGACTTGGTGCAAAGCCTCCTACAGCAGAGTGGGGAAGTATGATGAGTGATACCAGAAGCCTTATAACAATTGTGCCATGGGTAACTCTTGCACCTGGTATTGCAATCTTCATTTCAGTTATGATTTTTAACCTTCTAGGTGATACCATTCGCGATTATGCGGATCCAAAGAACAGGGAGGTTAGAGGCTAATGAGTATACTTCGCTATGAAAATGTAGATATTTCTTATAACGGAAATACGGTAGTAAAAAATATAAATTTTAAATTGGCTGAAGGTGAAATCCTTGGAATTGTAGGAGAGTCTGGTTCAGGCAAATCTACAGTGTTAAAGGCTGCTATGAATCTTCTTGGAAAAGGTGGGCTTGTTACAAGAGGCGATATTTGGTTTAAAGGAATGGATATACCAGATTTACCTGATAAGCAGATGAGGAAAATCAATGGACCTGAAATCGGTATGATTTTCCAAAACTCAGGCTCAGCATTTTGTCCAATCAGAACTGTGGGCGACCAGCTTTATGAAGCTATGTGTGCCCATGAAAGGATTTCAAAGGCCGAATTCAAAAATAAAGCAACAGAGCTTTTTGAAAAGATTGGATTTAATGATGTTCAAAGAATTCTTAAAAGCTATCCCTTTGAATTGTCAGGGGGTATGCAGCAGCGTGTAGGCGTTGCAGCAGCCATGCTTATGAAGCCTAAGGTACTTTTGGCGGATGAGCCAACATCAGCATTGGATGTTTCTATTCAAAGGCTGGTTATTGATGAGATGCTAAAGGTTAGAGAACTGTTTGGAACATCTATGATTATCGTATCTCACAACATCGGTGTAATAGGTGCTATGGCAGATAATGTGATAGTTATGAAGGACGGTCAGATGATTGAGTATGGCAAAAAGGATGATGTGATTAATTGTCCAAAGGAAGAATACACGAAAAAGCTTATGTCTGCTGTGCCAAAGCTTAAGAGGTGAGAGGGTGGAAAAGGTATTAGAAGTAAGTAATCTTACCAGAGTATTTAAAGAAAAAAATAAGCAGGATTTTACTGCAGTATCCCACGTGGATTTTTGTCTGTATGAGGGGGAATGTCTGGGAATTATAGGTGAAAGCGGCAGTGGAAAAAGCACTACAGTAAATATGATTACAAGGCTGATAGAACCAACAGATGGAACTATTATTCTTGAGGGAGAAGATATTACACATAAAAAAGGAAAGCAGCTTCGAAATATATATAAGAAAATGCAGATGGTTTTCCAGTCTCCTGTAGAATCCTTTGATCCTAGACGCACACTTGGGGATGGAATTGCAGAAAGTCTAAAGAATAATGGTTATAGCAAAAAGGAGGCTAGCAAAGCAGTTGAAAGGGTTTTAGAAAAATGCGGATTAGACGGTAGCTTCGCATTAAAATATCCCCATGAAGTTAGCGGCGGACAGTGTCAAAGGGCTGCAATAGCAAGAGCTTTAGCTATAACCCCATCATTGCTTATATGTGATGAGGCGACATCAGCTTTGGATGTCACAATTCAAAAGGAAATAATAGAATTGCTTCGCAGCTTAAGAGAAAATCACGACAGAAAGCTTTCTATATTATTTATTTGCCATGATTTAGCCTTGGTGCAGGATTTTTGCGACAGGGTAATTGTAATGCATGATGGTGTAATTGTGGAACAGGGAAAGCCTGATGAGATTATTAAAAATCCACAGAACGACTATACAAAAAGATTAATTGATTCAGTTTTGTAGACCGTAAGGTTTTCAAATATATGAAAAAGAGGAGTATTAAAATGAAAAAGAGATTATTATCATTAGCACTTATTGGTGCTATGACAATTACAATGCTTGTCGCATGCGGTAAGAACGAAACTTCAGCTTCAACAGAAACAGCAGCTACAGCTAATGTAGAAAAGAGCATGGTGATTGGTGACACAACATTTAACGCAGAAAACTGGGAAGAGACAATTAACCCACATGTCACATACAATGGCTGGCCATGTATCCGTTACGGAGTTGGTGAGACACTTGTTCACTACACAGATACAATGGAGCTTGAGCCATGGCTTGCTACTTCTTGGGAAAACGATGGAGACAAGGTTTGGACTATCACACTTCGTGATGGTGTTAAATTCTCATCAGGAAGAGATATGGATGCAGAGGCTGTTAAACAGTGCTTTGAGCATCTTCTTGAAAATCACGATAGAGCACCAAGTGATACAAAAATCGAAAACATGGAAGCTGACGGCCTTACACTGAAGATTACAACATCAGAAGCAAACCCGGCTTTAATGAATTACCTGGGTGATCCTTATGCTTGTATCATAGATGTTGATGCATCAGATTTTGATAACGGAATCGTTGCAGGTACTGGCCCATACAAGGCAACAGAGCTTGTTACTGACGACCATTTATCACTTGTTCCAAATGATTATTACTGGAATGGAACACCAAAGCTTTCAAGCCTCACAATCAAAACAATTTCTGATGGTGATACACTTTCGGCAGCACTTCTTTCAGGAGATATTGATGCTGCATACGGAATGGCTTACGAGGCATATCCAAACTTTGAGAACGACAATTTTCAGTTCTCTAGCATTCAGACATCTAGAGCATTTTTTGCTTCTATGAATATGACAAGTCCAGTAATCAAGGATGACGCTGTACGTAAGGCAATTGCTATGGGTATCGATAAGGAAGGCTTCGTTGCAACACTTCTCGATGGACATGGTGTAGTAGGTAACGGCGCATTCCCTGATGGCTTTAGTAAGTTTGGCGGCGAGAACATCAAGACAGAAGCCTACAACCCAGAGGAAGCTAAGAAGATATTAGAGGACGCTGGCTGGGTAGATTCAGATGGTGATGGAATCCGTGAAAAGGATGGCAAGGACCTTGTTATTCGTTGGCTTACATAT
>JAGBJE010000191.1 GCA_017934625.1 Pseudobutyrivibrio sp.
CAATTGCTCCTTGGAATCAGGATGTAATTGAAAAATGTAAAAGATAATTGGAGTAAAATACTCGCATCTTCGCAATCCTCGCTTAGGTGCGAGAGATTTTAGGAGGGACGCCTTTTTATTAGGCGCTTACGATTTTATAACACTGATTCTACCAACTGAGGCAATATACCTCTATTCATTTTTTGACCTTTTATATGTCAAAACTTGTGAAGGTTATTGGGTTAAAAAAAGCAGCCAGCACTGGCTGCTCTTTAAACTATTCATTTTGTAAATTGAATCTATACTTTCCCTTTCCATGACCTTTTACCGGAGATATGATATCAATATTTTGCATAAGCTTTATAATCTCATGTGCTCTGTAAGATTTCAAATTAAGCACTTTTTCCACATCACTTCTTCCGAAATAATTTTTATCACCTAATTCTTTATACAAGTCATAAATTTGATTCCTAGAATATGTAGATATAGAAGCAATTTGATTTATAATCTCAATTATTTGGTTTTTATCTCCAATGTTTGGTTTTTCACCTTCAATGTTTGGTTTTTCACCTTCAATGTTTGGTTTTTCGCCTCCAATGTTTGGTTTTTTACCTCCAATGTTTGGTTTTTCGCCTCCAATGTTTGGTTTTTTACCTCCAATGTTTGGTTTTTTCTTAAAAGTATACCTTCCACTAATGTGCATTTCTCTATTATGAAGTTCATTATTTTCATCAAGTAAAAGATTTCTAAGGAAAATCTCAACATATTCTGTAGTCTCATGAATGCCTTTTTGCAGATTAGAATAATTAGCTCTTACTAATGCATTTCTAAAATACCAAGCATTTTCAGCAAATATATCATTAGTAGCTTCGAATCCCAATGTTCTTAAATATTTAATAAAAAACACTGCAGTCGTTCTCGTGTTTCCTTCTTTAAAAACATGAATCTGCCAAAGATTGGATACAAACCTAGCTAAATGTTTTATTACCTCATCAATATCTAGACCTTTATAAGAAAACTCACGCTCAACTGATAAATCATATTCCAAGGTTTCCTTCAAGTCTAAAGCACTTCCATAAGTAACAGTATCTCCATCTAAAACCCACTCTTTTTTTGTAACATTATAATCTCTAATAGTACCAGCATGGTCAAATATCCCATTAAATAATCTCTTATGAATTGACAGATATTGGTTAGGAGTAAATGTAAATGCTTTTTCTGACAGCACCGCAGCTATTCTAGCAGAAACTTTATCAGCTTCCTCAGTCCTATTATCATCTTTTTCAGGTTTATGCTCATAATATGTATTTAATAACTCTTGTGCCTCTTCAAAAGATATCTCACCCTCAATATTTCTAATAGCTGTATCTTTCAAATATTCAGATGTTTTCAAACCATCGACAGCTTGTAGTCCGATAGCCGTATTCCATGCATTGCCCTTTTCTTTCTTACTAGGCTCTAACTGCTTATAATATTCTTCAAATGGATCGCGTTCCATGGAAACCTCCAAACATATAATATAATCACTTTTTCTTTATATCTCAGTCATTTCTTCTAAACTTATTATCTCTTGCTCTAACTTACAATTGTTTTCAAGCATATACTCTAGAACTTCTTTGTATTTACCGCTTTCTATTAAGTTTTTAGCTTTAACTTTATCATTTTCCGCAAGTTCTTTTGTGTATTGCTTATATTTTTTAAGATATTCAGCATTCATAAACTTTGATTCAAAATCAATATTTGTAGTCGTTTTTAAATGCTCTAATATATAAAATCCATCCGGATCTAAATCGCCAAAATGATACCAATTCTTCCGCTGATTATGTTGATTAATCAATTTTAAGAAATTTGTCTTAGCCGAATTATGATAACCTGCAAGATACATACTAAAGGTATTTTGAGCAAAATACCTATTAAATGAAGTAAGATTCTCGATTGTTACAATATTATCATCATAAATTTCTATGTTCTTGATATCACTTATAGCATCTGATATTAATCCTATAGAAATATCATTATTCAAACTGATTTTATGACCATCCTGAAACATTATTCTGCCATTTCCCTTAAAATAAATATATGAAGGGTTTGCAAAAATCATGTATTCTTCTAGAATTATATGTTCAGCTTCACTTTTAACATCAATACCTTCAAGTCGCTCCTCGTAATTACCGTATTTACGAAGAATAGAACATATCTTACTTTTATAGCTTTTTTCAAATACTTTACTGTCTCCAAACTTCAGAATAGATAATTCCCTTTCTAGTAAAGTAGTCTTATTAGCTATTATTGTTTTGATTAACTCAACAATAACCTTTAATTCATCCAAACTAAATGATGGCTTTTTCCCCTGATGTAATCTTTTTAATTGTTCTTCACAAAACTTTAAAATAATAGTGTCTTCACTGTTGCAAAGAACATCTTCAAGATAGTCTCTTTGTTCAACTATAATTTGTTTCTTTGTAACTCTCCCCAAAAGACTATAGTACATATCCCACTTTTCCGGTATCGAAAGAATTTTCCTGACCACATAATTCGTATCATACAAAATTTCTATCAATCCCTTTTCATCTAGCTCCCGAAGCTCGTCTTCAAACTGTGACACCTTTTCAACATCTGCAAAGTCACTATCATAATCAGTAAAAACTTCTGTAGGCAACAAAAATATATTTCGATTAACTTTACAATCGCCAGTATATGATTTGCTTCGCTCATATTTATCTATCAACTTGTTTATAACTGTTTTTTGCGTCTTAGATAATTTATCCCACATATTGTCCCTCTATAGCATATGAATAGTTTCCTTTAGGATACAGCGAAACTGTTGTTGTTATGAATTGACCAATGCTAGCAATCTTTTCAGGTGGCGCAGCATATATAACTTGAAAATCATGTTCTTCAAAATACTTAACCATTTGTTCGATGCGTTCTCTTGATAACGCAGCAAATGCCTCATCAATAAATGCTAATCTAGCACAGCATTTATTCTTTGGATAACATTGCATTAAGCTAGCAGCCAAAATGATAAAATATGGAGTCTGCTTTTCACCATTACTTGCAGAACCCTGCTTCTTTGACAAATCAGATGTTACTAATTTATTATCAATCGTTCTGGCGATTTCCATATCATAAGTAAAATATCTTCTATAATCTGTATACTCTAGCTCATCTTCTTCGTCTAAAATAGTATCCATGAACTGTTTAATGTCATGCTCCATTTCTTCATCATCAGCTCCACTAGCTAAGTAAAAATCGGCTCCCGCATATTCTGATAGCTTACTGCTAATCCTGAAAAATATAGCTCTATCAGCCTTTTCTTTCATTTTGAACTGATAAGTATCCTGTCCAAATGGTATCTGCTTTAACTCTCTATTAATAGCTCCAATTTCATCTTTTGCCAACCTTATAGCTTCATTTATTTCACCAATGAAATCATGCATGAATGCACTCTGAAGATTTTTCTCCTGGTCATGCATTTTATTTTTTGCCTCTTCAAGCTTCACATTTGATAAATTACTAAGCTCTGCTCTATAGAATGGAATATAGGCTACTCCACGCTTACTATTGTCGGTTTCGGCAATCTTACAGTAATCCAGCTGTTTGTCTTCTAACACCTTAGCAGCTTTATCCACGTCAGTGGCTAGATTTTTAACATAATTCTCTGTTACTACCTTTATAGTACCCCTTGATTTAAAAGCCCTCCCATATTCAGCTTCTGCATCAAAAACTATTTCTGGATTATTCTTTTTCTTTTCATCATATAGCTCAGCTGCTTTTGATAACTCCTCGGTTAACCTAGCCTCATCAGCATTGCATTGATTAATACTTCCCTCTAAGCGCCCTATATCCTGCTGTAACTTATCGTATTTTTTATTAGCTTCATCCTTCAATTGTTTTGATTTTTCTTGCTCTATTAGAATACGTGCAAAATCAGGATTTTGTTCATATTCTCTTTTATCTGATTCTATCTCTGCTTTTCTTAACTTACTATTAGATAACAAAGAAGGCGCATCAAATCTATAGTTATCAATATTGGTATCTAGTTTTTCAAGCAAAGCAATTTTAAACTTGCAATCATTTTCAACTAATACACAATTATCAATCTGCTCTTTTAGCTTTTTAAGCATATTCTCAGCATGTTGCTTTTGCAATTTGATAGCATCACTACCAAGACACATCTCTGTATTCTTTAAATTTAAGCATGAAATAGCGTAGCTCTTTGATAACATACCATCCCTTGTTAGTCCGCCCAATGGATATTCATGAAGCTCATCTATGTTTTTACACAAATGAATTCCATTCAAAAGATAGTTAGCATATCTTCTAGCAAAAATATTTGGAATGCTTAGTATCTCAGCTGCTGAGCCTTTAACAATATCACTTTCTGGTAATTTGTCGGTCACTACAACATTAATATCGTATAGCTTCCTATTATGCACAATTTTAATCACATTTTTACAGTATTTTGCATCTACAATAAGATTATATCTCTTTCTGCCTAAGAAAGTTTCTATTGCAGCTCTAAAACCGTCATCTTCAATTTTTGCTACCAATTCTGCAAAGGTTCTTACTTCAGTTTTTATTCCTTGCTCTAACAGCTCAGTTTGAATAATATTCTTTGTCTTTCTGATATTCTGTGGAAGATGTAGAATATTGGCATCCAATTTTTTTATAATTTGTTCCTGTTCATTAAGTTGTTCTTTTAAATCTTCTCTCTCAACTTCATTTTTATATTTAATTTTAGAATATTTATTGAATGCATTTTTTTGAGCATCGACAAGCTTAATAAATAATTCGCTTTTCTTGCTACCAGATACATTTTCTGATAGATAATTGCAAAAAGTACCTATTTCACTTTTTAGTTCATCTTCATCAGCTATCAACCACTCCAAATCTGTATCTATTAGACTTTGTAATTGTCTAAGCTTTTCTATATCCTTTTCCTGCGAACATATTTCTCTATCAAGTTCTTCTATTTGCCTATTAAGATTATCTATCGATTTCGTAAAGTTCTGAAAGTCCGTGTTATTTATAGCGGCATTATATCTTTCGTCAGCGAGCTTTCTTTCATTTTCAACTGCGTCTATTTTTGAATTTAGTTCTTTTAATTCCTGCTTATATTGAATTATTCTTAAATTCATTTTCTTTAAATCTTCTTCACATAATTTTACTCGCTGTAAATCTAAAATCATATCTTTGACCATATAATTATGCTGTTTCTTTTCATAATCAGATGAAAGTCTCTCAATTTCTTCGAGAATCACCTTCGACTCTAGTAAGTTTTCATACATATTTCTTACTTTTTCAAATAATTCTTTTTGCTCTCTCAGCTGATTCAGAGATTCAATAGGATTAGCATCTAACACGCATTCTGAGATGAATTGATCTATATTATTTTCAGGATTAAATGCCATCATTTTAAGAAGCTTCTTTTTATACATTGCTGCATCACATCGCATACCAAGGCTCCTTATTATTTGATCTTTTGCTTTATCACGTCCTAGAAAATCAGTTCTATTTAATTTATTGTTTTTCACCAACAATCTATTTTTAGGATAAATACTACGGATACCTTCTTTTGTCTCACAAAATTGAATATTTTCAATTTTAGTGTCACGCAAAATAAACCAGCTTGAGCTGGCATCATTTTCACTTGAAGATTCTATTTCTACACCGATAACCATATATGCATTTTCATCTGGAGAGAAAAATTCCATTGCTATATAACTTACAACATCACCTTCTCTTAAAAATCTGTTTGATTCGTTACTCTTGGTATCTCCTCTTACATAGGCTTTTACATTTCGATCCCTGTCTTTTGCTGCAGTATTAAACTGTGTGTTTCCTGTAAGTAGATAAGTCATTGCATCTAGTACTGTAGATTTTCCACTTCCATTTACACCAGTAAAAAGAGTTGATCCGTCCAAACTTATATTTTCATATTGAAACCTAGACCAATTAATAAGTAACAATCTAGTAGCAGACTTTCTATTGTTATTCATCGAACTCATCTATTTCTTCCTCATCAAATCCATCATCTTCATCAGCATATTTAAATCGTTCAGTAGCTTTTTCAACAAATTGCCTAAACTCTTCTCCATTTAATGCAAATTGTATGGAAGGATATATTCTTATACTACAATCAACATCGCCTATTTTTCCAATAACATCGACCAAATTATATTTCTTAAAAGTATCAATAGTGTTTATCATTAATGTTTTATTATCAATCTGATCTTTTAATCCGTATTTCTCTAATTCAAATCGCAAATCGGTAATTCCTATAATAATATCTCGCTTAAGAGAGCCCTTAGAAATTCTATCAACATATATTGTCCATAAGCAGCATAATACAATGCTTTCAAATTTTTTTAACTGAATTCGATTTGCCTGTATTCTTCTAGTCTCGCTAACACTCCTGTCATTTTGAAGCATAACCACGCCATTTTCTCTATCAACAGCAATATCAAAACCAATATACTTAAAGTACTCTCTAAAAGGGTCAGGGCGCTTTGCAATAAAGAAATATATTTTTCGATTATCATCGTCTTTATCTCTAACTATAAAAGTATTCTTTAATAATCTTCTGGCCGCCCTTTGAAACTGTTCCTTCTCTGACGAAGTATAATTATCCCAATGTTCCTCTATCATTTATTATCCCTTCTAATTTCAAAATCCTTGATGATTAAATCATTACTTTCAACATAACCGTCTTTTGCTATTATCGTATATCCGTTATCCATAGCATATGCAACTGCCGATAGACTAACTAGCATGTCATCCTTTGATGTAAGTGGTAATTCGGCTGCACTAACCAATACTTTGTTTTCAATTTGCTTATCTAAGAAATCCTTCATACGCTCTTTCGAATATGGATTAAAGGCACTTTTTCTTTGTGCTTCAATAGCATTTAATTTATCTTCATCTGTAAGAACTTCATACTGTTGCTTTACATTTTTCTTAATTGCCTTTTGCTTGGCAGGATAACGAATTGAATTCAAATCAATAAATTCATTTTTTTGCAGTGAGAATAAATCCATATACTCTTCAGGCATATTATCCTTCAGATTTAGTTCATCCATTTCTTCAACAATATATTTGATGGTCTGTTCTACACTTCCTCGTAAATCTGCTCCTTTATTTCTTAGAAATCTACCACGTCCTACAGCAATTTGCAGATAAATATTAATCTTATGCTTAATGTCTGCCATAATTGCATCATATTCATATTCAAGGAATTTTTTGGTTTTTTGAATCATATCCAAGACCTTATCTTGGGCCTCTTCTTTTGAAATATTATTTTCAACCGAACAACCTTCCAGTAATTTTTCAAACAATTCCTGATTATTCTCAAATTCCTTTATACTATTAATAATTGAGCTTCTGTAATAATGAATGTTTTGCTTTTTCGTTAATCTTGAATATTCTTTTATAAAATCTCCATCGCAATAAGAAATAATATTCTCCGTAAGACTTTCGAAAGAATTTTCATTCATCATTTCTTCAATTATTTTTCTAATAAATGTAGCTAGTTTCTTTAGAGCTTTTGATAAATTTCTACTATTCTTATAAACGCTTAATAGACAAAGCGCATATGGATTTTCCTCCCATTGTTCATGACTTCTAAGAATGTTATAAATATTAAAAATATAACTGGAGAATTCTTCTTTTTCAGGAACCTTCAGTCTTTCCAAGAATTCAGCAAGGATGATTCCCTGCTCAGTCATAATTATCTGTTTTTCAAAAGTCGCTTCGTCATTGTCCTCTTCAAGCCAACCTACCTCAGCATCTGAAAATTTTCTTATAATAGCAGATGCCATTTCAGAATAATTTTTCTCAGTTTCGCCATCTTCAAGAATCAAATCTGAATGGATATCATTTAGATAGAATGCAACCGCATCTCTGATTTGGTTACGTGGTAATCTATATGATATTTCATTTTCATATTCACCATAAATAATTAGCAAACATTCTGCATATATTCTATTGTTACTTCCGCTTCCCAAATAGTTAAAAAAATTATTCGGAATAACATCAAATAACTTTGTCATCTATCTCTCCTAAACATTAAAATACCATTAATTAAACAAAAAACCTCCCAACATCATTTTAAATGACACTAGGAGGTTTTACAATATTTAAGCCTATGTTGTACTAAATGTGCATTTGGAAACTACATCTTCGCCATCACATCATAGAATTCAACCGAATCATACTGCCCGTGGATTGTTTCATATTCATACTCCTGGAGCTCTTCGATTTTCTTTTCGATGGCATCTTGGCTTAAGGATTTGTCATTAGCATAATAGCTGGTAGAGCCCGTAGCTTTTGCAAGGGTTTCTTCTGTCATTTCATCTTCTGAAGGGTAGCCATTGCCATCCAGGTCGTCATAGTTGTCCATTTGGCAGGTGTAATCCTCTACCATTTTGTTATCATGGATTGATAAGAAATCAAGATAACAAACAATTCCAGCATAATCGGCATTCCAATATCTAAGGCAGTTCTTCTTTGGAGCATACTCATAGTCAGCAACACCACCTGCTCCATAGCCAAATTCATCACCAAAAGGAACTACATGGCCATCCTTGTAGGTGTAAAGATATAGATAATAACCATAATTATCTACTACTAGCTCAGGCACATCATCCTCATCTATGTATATAAGATTATAGCTATAATCTCCATCAAGATTAGTGATGCGGACAACCTGATTGTAGGCATCATTCCATGTATTATAGACAGCTGCCTCATTATCTCCTAAGAGATAGCTCTTCACATTAGGAATGTTTAATTCTTCTGTATAATAATTGCTTAGCCACTCTGATGCATCCTTTAGATAATTGTAGCCAGCTTCATCATAGGAAACACCATATTCGTACAATCCAACATGATCCTTACCATCACTGCCTTCTGCTATAACCACAATATCATCAGCACCATCTGCAGTAAAATCAAAGATTCCAACTGCTTTTACTGTTGTGAAATGCTCCCGATTAGCAAAATTATCTCCAAAGTAGTTTCCAAGCCAAGACAGGCGCTTACCATCAACTGTGACAATCATATTGGCTTCATCTAAAGACTCAGGATTTCCTTGATATGTAATGAAGCGACCTGGGGTATCAATCCCTGGAACATTGATATCAAATGTTTGGGCTTCATCATTGCCAACTTCCCAGGCCCACACATTGGAAATCATCTTATAAACATCACCATTTTTTTCAAATGTTAATTCGATATCAGGAGTTTCCCATACATGCCAATCTACATCTTCGTTAGTATCGTTATGCATTTGGATTATATACAAATCCCCTAGCTTCTCTCCGCTGATGCAAGAATAAGACATCCAATTAGAATCTCCATGTAAAGAATAATAAGAATCATAATCCTTTACATATTCAAAGCCAATCTGCTCTTTCATATCCTCATACTGAACTCCAGCATGAGACTGAACAAACTGCTTAATATCATTTGCCCTAAGAACAACCAAATCCCCACATTCTTCATCTAAGGAAGCTTGCTTATAAAAAGCATCCTTTTCTTCCTCGGAAACATCAGTAGCACCAATTCCTGCTCCGTTATATAGTACTTCGCTCCAGTCAATATCATTTACACTGTTAAATGGTCTTACCAAAAATCCATTGTACTCTGTAGTACTAAATAATTCTGTAAATGAATCAAGCTCCTCCTGGGTAAGTGCTACAGCTTCCTCGGATTCTTTGATATCACTAGCCTGTATTTCCGAAGTAGCAGATTCTGTCCCCTGATTCTTATTACCGCAGGCTGTCAGCACAGCTAACATAGAAATGGCTAATATAACTACAATTCTTTTTTTCATATATTATTGTAATCCCTTTACAAAATTCTGTACGGCTTCAACCATAAGATCCAGGTGCTTGCCATAGCAGTGATCATCATCCTTTATAAGCTCTAACTTGCAATTAGCAAATTTCTTTGATGCATCAATTGCATATTCAACAGGTACAGTATCATCTGCATCACCGTGAACGATAAGTACAGGGCCTGTGAATTTCTTCATGGCTGCATCTAAGTCGATTGACTGTGCTACTCTAATATAGTTACCGTTAAGTGTACGACCATCCCATGATACTAATTCATCTGGAATATGCTCTGGGTCGAATGGCTGACCTAAAAGCATGCCGGCCTTTGCACCGTCAATAATGACGTATGCAGGTGAAAGTGGCATAAGTGCCTTGATAGTATCTCTTTCCATTGCAGCAGCAAGTGTAACTGCAAGACCGCCCTGTGAATGTCCGCAGATGTAGAGGTCTGTAACGAAGTCAAGCTTCTTTGCATAATCAACTACTGCAAGGATGTTATTGAGCCACTTGTAAAGATTGTGCTCTCTGAACTCTCCCTCGCTCTTGCCGTGACCAAATAAATCTACACGAAGTGTAGCAACTCCGATTTCGTTAAGTCCCTTTGCTACTGCAACGATATGGTCTTCCTCAATATGTCCTGTAAAGCCATGAAATACCAAACATAAAGGACACTTCTTTGCCCCATCCTTTGGCATATCCAAAATTGCGTTTAGTTTAATTCCATCATCAACAATATACATTTTTGTTCTCCCTATTTATCTTTTTTATAACATTTATATTTTATTACATTTCAAATTGTAATTCACCTTTAAAATACATATAATTGCCTTATAAACTTTTAAGGAGAAGGCTATGGAATCACTTACAACAAGAATTAACCTAAACAATGGCACTGCTATCCCTATGTTTGGATATGGTACCTATAAAATCAAAGACCAAAATGAAGCCTACAATTCTGTAAGGCTTGCATTGAAAAACGGCTATCGTCATATTGATACTGCTGCTTTTTATGAAAATGAAAAATTCGTTGCTAATGCTATAAAGGATTTTATGGAAGATACTCACACAAAACGCGAGGATATTTTTGTTACCAGCAAGGTTTGGAAAACAGAGCTTGGCTACGACAAAACTCTTGCTGCCTTTGAAAAGACTATGAATGAAATGCAGATGGATTATCTGGATTTGTATTTAGTTCATTGGCCAGCGTCCTATGCTTTTGATGATGATTGGAAGAATACAAACAGACAGACCTGGAAGGCCATGACAGAGATTTACAAATCCGGTCGTGTTAAGGCAATCGGTGTATCAAACTTCCTTACTCATCACTTAGATACTATTATTGATATGGAAATTACCCCTGCCGTTGACCAGATTGAGATTAATCCCGGTTTCCTACAAAAGGATACTGTAGATTACTGCAAGGAACATGGAATACTTGTAGAAGCATGGAGCCCTCTAGGAAGAGGCAAATCTCTCACTCATCCACTACTTGAAGAGCTTGCTTCTAAATATGGAAGAACTGTTGCACAAATCATCCTTCGCTGGGAGCTTCAGCATGATATAGTACCTCTTCCAAAATCTGTTAACGAAAACCGCATCATAGAAAATGCCAGTGTATTCGACTTCGAATTATCTGAAGATGATATGAATTCAATAGATGATATTGAACCTTATGGAAACAGTGGACACAGTCCAGATCAGGCATAATAAAATAAGCCTTCCCCCACTAAGTATGGGGGAAGGCTTATTTTAAATGAAGCTTGCGAAAAGTGTAGCAAGTACAACAGTAATAACACCTGCTACTGCAATAGAAAGTGAGCTCATGGCGCCTTCTACATCACCTAGCTCCATAGCCTTTGCTGTTCCAATAGCATGAGCTGCTGTTCCAAGAGCCAATCCCTTAGAAATAGGCTCCTTTATTCTAAAGATTTTACAAATCAATTCTCCAAAAATATTTCCAAGAACACCTGTAATAACAATTACAGCAACAGTGATAGTAACATAACCACCAAGCTCTTCTGATACACCCATGCCGATTGCTGTAGTAATTGATTTAGGAAGAAGTGTTACGTAATTAGCATGTGACAGGCCCATCATCTTTGCCAATACAAATACTGTAACAAGAGATGTGATAACTCCTGCTAAAACGCCTAACAATACTGCCTTAGCATTGTTCTTAAGAAGCTCCCACTCCTCATAAAGTGGAATAGCCAGACATACTGTAGCCGGTGTAAGAAGCCAACTTAGATACTTAGCCCCTTCGTTGTATGTTTCATAGCTAACATTACAGCCTACAAGCACAATAATTGTTACAATAATTGAAATCAATAGTGGATTTAAAAATCCAAATCCAAATTTTCTTTTAAGCTTCGCACCGATTGCATAGGATATCAAACTAATGGTAACCCCTGCATAAGCGCTGTTTTGCATAAATTCTGCCATTATTTTGCCTCCTTTGCACTGTGTCTGATGATTGCCTGTGAAATAAGGCCTGTTGCACCCATAACTGTAAATATTGTAATTACGGTAATCACAGAAACAGGAAGAATCACTGGCTCTAACACATTCCATGAAGACATAAGGCCTACACCAGCTGGTATAAACATTACAGGCATAATCTCAATCAAAAATCTGCCTGTCTCCCTTACCTGACTAAGCTTGATTACACCAGTAAGCAAG
>JAGBJE010000192.1 GCA_017934625.1 Pseudobutyrivibrio sp.
ATATTACACATATTGTATATGATGACTATATCTGATGAGGAATAATTATATGATGAGAAAAGTCCGTATAGCATTGATTATAGTGATATGTATTGTTATGGCAGTACTAATGACTGTGACAGTATCACCTTTATTTGATTCGGAAGAGGCTAGTCTTGCCCAGGGTGAGGTTTATGATTTAAGCCAGGGTTGGATAATAGAATATGAAAATGGTATACAGGCGAAAGATGTGAAACTACCATATTCCTTCGACAGTAAGCTGGGAGACAGGGTTGTACTTTATCACGAAATGTCAGAGGACTATGCCTCTCTTGCATTAAATTTTTATGCAGATAATTCTGCCATCAGAATATTCGTAGCAGACAAGCCAGTATATGAGGCAGGATTTACAAGCAATGGCATGGAGCGGAAGCAGATAAAGGTATCTGAACAAGAGATGGTGATGGATGCCTTCGCAGAGGATGATATATCAGAAAAGACTGCGGCAGATGCAGTCACGGCGGATTTACCGTCCAATCTGGCAGACGGTGACGAACTTAAGATAGTACTTTACGAGGTAAATACTAACGCTGGAATCTATGTAAATTCTCCATCTGTATCGAAAAGAGATGTGGCTGTAATTAATGTGTTAAGAGAAAGCATGGTGCCAATTTCCTGTGGGTTGTTAATCCTGATGTTGTGTGTGGTTAATATCTTTTTGGATGTAACCAGATACATCTCCAAGGAACGAATGCGCGGATTGTTTATAGTTGCTGTAATGGGCTTTGATGCAGTGGCTTTTATTATCCTGCAGACAGATTTGTTCAAGCTGTTTATGGCTAACAAATATTTCTTTGATAAGATTGCCGTAATGACTATTGTTGTTATGCCGTTACTTCTGTCAGTATTTTATTACTTTGGATTTCATATACATTTCCCAAGATTTACCACATTAGATGTATGGATAACATTTGTAGCAACCCTTGTAGTTCTTATATTAGAAGCCAGCGCTTCTGAAACTGCACTTTTATTAGTTGAACCTATTACCGGGGTAATGTTTCTGTTCCAGCTAATAGGTATGACCACAATGCTTATCTTATGGAAGAGTAAAAGCAGGGGTTATAATTTGATTATTTACGATTTAATCAGTATAGCCTTCTTCTCTATTGGGGTAATACTTACAATGCTAGGAACTATGGATAGCCACAGCCTTGTAAGAAAATATTTGATTGATGGGGCGATAACCTTATCATTCGTATTCATTACCTATCAACATATCAGCATTGTTGTAGCAAACTTTAAGCGAAGAGTAGAGGAGAATGCACACAAGCTGGAAAGGCAGGTGCAGATAGCAGAAGAGGCCAAGGCTGAAGCCTTAGCTGCCAGCGAAGCTAAGGGCAATTTCCTTGCCAATATGTCCCATGAAATCAGAACTCCAATCAATGCAGTGCTTGGCATGGATGAAATGATTCTTAGGGAAAGCCGCGAGAAATCAATTAGAGAATATGCAATGGATATTCACACGGCTGGACAATCATTGCTTTCAATCATAAATGACATTTTGGATATGTCTAAGATTGAATCAGGAAAAATGGAAATCATTCCAGTAGAGTATGATCTTTCAAGCCTCATTCACGATTTGGCGAATCTTATATCCTTTAGAGCAAAGGCTAAAAATTTAAATTTTGAAGTTGATGTAGACAGCAACTTGCCGGCAAGGTTATATGGTGATGATGTAAGAATAAAGCAGGTGGTAACAAACATCCTAACAAACGCCGTAAAATATACTGAAAAGGGAAGCGTATGGCTAAGGGTTTCCGGCAGACTAGATGGCGAGGATGAGGTTATACATTTTGAAGTAGAGGACACTGGAATCGGCATCAAGGAAGAGGATATGTCAAAGCTATTTGAGGCATTCCAGCGTATAGAAGAAGGAAGAAACAGAAACATAGAAGGCACTGGACTTGGCATGAGCATCACCCTGAAGCTTCTTAGCATGATGGATTCAAAGCTTGAGGTGGATAGCGTATACAATCAGGGCTCGAAATTCTATTTTGATATTAGACAAAGGATCGTGGACGATACACCTCTTGGTGATTTTAAGGCACGTATCAAGAATATTGAAAATCAATACACCTACACTCGAGCGTTTATTGCGCCTGAAGCAAAGATTCTGGTGGTTGATGATAACGTAATGAATCGAAAAGTATTTTCAGCGCTACTTAAGCCAACGCAGATAAAGGTAGTGGAGGCGGAAAGTGGAAAAGAGGCTATTAATCTGGTTTCCAAGGAATATTTCGACATAATCTTTATGGATCACATGATGCCAGAAATGGATGGTATAGAGGCCTTCCACAGAATAAGGGACCTTATAGACTGTCCATGCAAGGACACGCCAATCATTATTCTTACAGCTAATGCTGTAGCGGGAGCCAAGGAATCATATCTAGAGGAGGGATTTGATGGATTCCTGTCAAAGCCTATTGTATCCGACAAGCTGGAAGAAATGATTAGAACTCACTTGGATGAAGGCTTAATGCAGGAGGCGCCAGAGGATATTGTTGGTTCAGAGGTTGATAATGCAAAAGCTGAACTGGAAAAACTACCTGCAGTAGATGGTGTGGATTGGGAGATTGCATGGTTGCATCTATCAAGCATGGAATTGATAGAATCAGCTTTTAGTGAGTTTTATAAGATTATTAAAATACATGCAAACAAGCTACAGGAATATTATGATAACTTAGAAACAGAGCTTGATAACTACCGAATTCAGGTACATGGAATGAAAAGCTCCGCTGCATCAATTGGAATTATTCCACTTGCAGGAATGGCGAAAATCCTGGAATTTGCCGCTAAAGATGGAAACATAGATATAATAAGCGACATGCATATCATTTTTGTCACAGAATGGCTATCCTATTATGATAAACTAAATGGTGTCTTTGGATTAGGTGATGCAGATGAAGGGCCAAAGGAGCAGGTAGATACAGGTGCAATGAAGGCTCTTTTAAACACCATCAAGGTTGCAATGGAGGATATGGATATAGACACTGCTGATGAGTGTGTTAATAAGCTTTCAGGGCTTATTATTCCAGAGGCAATGGCCGATTTGCTAGAAACCCTAAAGGGGCAGGTGGCAGATTTGGATAGTGATGGAGCTGATGAAACTATAAATGCTATGATGGATTTATTGTTATAGGTAGGAGCAGAGTATGAAAAAGATTTTACTGGTAGGAAAAATTAATGATGCTGTAAAGGGAATCGAGCAGCTTTTAGGTAGTCATTTTCACGTACAGATATGTCCGCTTCATTATGAAGCCTTATCTGATATGTTAAAGGTGGTTACACCTGATATGATTCTTATTAGCCTTGTAGGCGCTTACGAGGAGCACAACAAGATTTTCAATATGCTTCAGGCAGATCATGGTAACATACCTGTGCTTACCATAGGAACTGAAGCAGAGAAGCGAACCTTTTTACAGTTTTATAATGAAGAACAGTTTGATAATCTAATCAGACCTGTGGATAACACTAAAATAATGGAAAATGTATGTGTAAAAATTGGTGCTCTTTTGACTATCAAGGATGACGGCACCTACGAGGTAAAGGAAGTCAGGCTGAGAAAGCTTGTTATGATTGTTGACGATAATGCAGCCACTCTTCGTACCATCAAGGAAATGATTCAGGACACCTATGATGTAACTGTAGCCACATCTGGAATGAAGGCTCTTACTGCCATGGGAAAGAATCCACCGGATTTAATTCTTCTTGATTACGAAATGCCAGTGTGCGATGGCAAGCAGACTCTAGAGATGATTAGAGCTGACGACGAGTTTAAGGACATCCCGGTAATCTTCCTTACAGGCGTCAGCGACAGAGCACATATTGAAGCGGTGCTTACCCTAAAACCAGCGGGTTACATGCTAAAGCCCGCCATCAAAGAAAAGCTACTTGAAATCATAGATAAAACCATAAATGCCTAGCTAGTACAGCTAGGCATTAATTCTTTCACAATATTAGCGTTGCTCAGAAAATCTAAGCTGACACTTGATATTACAGAAAATCGGCACATAACCATTCTGAA
This sequence comes from Pseudobutyrivibrio sp., assembly GCA_017934625.1. Lineage (GTDB taxonomy): Bacteria > Bacillota > Clostridia > Lachnospirales > Lachnospiraceae > Pseudobutyrivibrio. The sequence goes on from JAGBJE010000192.1 coordinate 4,064, forward strand.
ATCTCTTATCCATATCCACCGTTGATATATAAAATATCTTGCCACAACCAGGGCATTTACGTTTAACCATTTCCATAGTGCACACTCCTAACATAGAAACCTTTCCATAATCGCATTATAGCAAGAAAAAATGTAGGAATTATTGCCAAGTTGTGAAAGATTAGCGTCAGGCTAGGGCCTGTGAATCTACTGGTTTCATACACAGTCCTCGATTCTAAGATTCCTATCATCTATGTATACATCACAAGTTATCTTACGGCTATTATGGCCATAAAGCTCTATAATCTCTGGCAGATTATCATTGACTGCGTCGAAGGTCAGCCCCTGGGTTTCGCACCAGGCTGTGGCATCTGCTAATGCCTTTCCAGCTCTGCAGGTCCACAGAATTATCTTACTGCCCAAGGATTGCTCCTGCTTAAGGTAATGAATCAGGGGAACATTAGGCTCGCCCAGATCAGGCCAGCTGCTAAAGCAAAGTGTATTGTCAAAATCTACTGCTATAATTTTATTTGAAAGTTCCATAAGCTATATCTCCATAAATGTATTTTTCTTTCTTGCAATGTAACCCTTTTGGGCGAAGTGTAATGGAATCTATGCAGCCATGTAATCTAAATAATCATCCTCTGTAGCAAACAGCTCATATCTTCCATCTACAAAACCCATATAACCTGAATCAACAATATATCCCTTCATATCGACACCTCCATGGCTTGCGGTTGTTTATTAACTGTATATACAATAAAACTTTAGTATGTCCCTAAATATACCCAG
>JAGBJE010000026.1 GCA_017934625.1 Pseudobutyrivibrio sp.
AGTGACCGAATGCAACAGCACCGTGATGTGGGAATCCCTTCTCGATTAACCAGTGACGATAGAAGCGTCCCATTTCTGGAATAGCAAATACACCGATTGAACCAAATGACTTAGTTGCAACTGGAAGAACCTCGCCCTGTGCAATGTAAGCACGAAGGATGTTGTCAGCTGTAGACTGAAGTCTGTAGAATGTGATTTCACCTGGAGCGATATCACCTTCAAGTGTTCCGTTTGTAACTTCTACTGGAAGTGAACGAGCCATAATCTTCTGGTTTCTCATCTCGCAGAATGCAAGCTTCTTAGAGCATGTATTTCCGCAGTGGAATCCCATGAATGTATCCTCAAGTGTGTAGTTTGTCTTACCCTTGATTTCCTCGTTATACATATCCTTTGGTACTGAGTTGTTGATATCAAGAAGTGTAACAACATCCTCTGATACAACTGTACCGATAAATTCTGAAAGACATCCGTAGATATCAACCTCGCAAGATACAGGGATTCCTTCACCTGTAAGACGAGAGTTTACATAGCAAGGAACGAATCCAAACTGTGTCTGGAATGCAGGCCAGCACTTGCCAGCGATTGCTACGTATTTACGATATCCCTTGTGGTCTCTTACCCAATCCTTAAGTGTAAGCTCGTACTGAGCAAGCTTAGCAAGAACCTCTGGCTTCTTGTTGCCAGCGCCAAGCTCCTTCTCCATGTCTGCAACAACCTCTGGTATACGGCTGTCACCCTCGTGCTTGTTGAATGCTTCGAAAAGATCAAGCTCTGAATTCTCTTCGATTTCAACACCAAGGTTGTAAAGCTGCTTGATTGGTGCATTACAAGCAAGGAAGTTAAGTGGACGTGGTCCAAAGCTGATAATCTTAAGGTCTGAAAGTGCGATTACGGCACGAGCGATAGGCTCGAACTCATGAATCATATCTGCGCAAGCCTCAGCATCTCCTACTGGATACTCTGGGATGTAAGCCTTGATGTTACGAAGCTGTAAGTTGTAGCTTGCGTTAAGCATACCGCAGTAAGCATCTCCTCTGCCATCAAGTAAGCTGTCACCTGATTCCTCAGCTGCTGCAACGAACATCTTAGGTCCGTCAAAGTGCTTAGCAAGAAGTGTCTCAGAGATTTCTGGACCAAAGTTTCCAAGGTAAACGCAAAGTGCGTTACATCCTGCCTTCTTGATATCCTCAAGAGCCTGAACCATGTGGATTTCGCTCTCTACGATACATACAGGGCACTCATAGATGTGCTCACTACCGTACTTCTTTGTATATGCTGAAATCAAGGCCTTTCTTCTATTTACTGATAAGCTTTCTGGGAAGCAGTCACGAGAAACTGCTACTACACCAATTTTTACATTTGGCATGTTTGTCATTTTATTACCCTCCTTAATACCGGCTCCTTTTACAAAAAGCCCCTAAAACGTTTTCTTTGATATTGTCATAATAACAAACAAAACGCTTTAGAGACTTTTAAAAATTTACTACGTGATGGAATTTTTTTGACTTTATTTTATGCAAATGTAAATTATTGACTATTGATTCATTTCTCTGATAAGATTCACCATTTCTATCGCTCCCTGAGCACACTCAAAGCCCTTGTTTCCTGCTTTTGTACCTGCTCGCTCAACAGCCTGCTCTATTGTATCTGTAGTAAGCACGCCAAACATAACCGGAACTTCTGAACTGAGACTCACCTGTGCTACCCCCTTTGAAACCTCTGCACACACATAATCATAGTGGCTTGTTGCACCGCGAATAACTGCACCTAGGCAAATGACAGCGTCATATTTTTTACTATCTGCCATCTTCTTTGCAATAAGAGGGATTTCAAATGCCCCTGGTACCCAGGCTACTTCTATATCTTCTTCCTTTACATTTTCTCTTTTGAGACCATCGATGGCACCGCCAAGTAGCTTTGATGTTATGAACTCGTTGAAACGGGCTACTACAATTCCTACCTTAATGTCCTGTGATACTAATTTTCCTTCGTAAACTTTCATTTTTATCCTCCTTTATAATTAAACCTCATCCGCCCCTTCGGGGCACCTTGTCTCGCCTCCCGGCTCAGTCGTTGCTAAACAGGCTCCACTGGAGCCTAGCAACCCATAGAAAGGGGAAGGCTTTTATACCTCCAATATATGACCCATGCGGGCTTTCTTTGTTTTTAAATAAAATACATCATATTTGTTTGCTTCTATTTCAATAGGAACTCTTCTTGCAATTTCCATGCCATAGTCGGATAGCTGATATACCTTGTCCGGATTGTTTGTAAGCAGTTCAAGGGAATGAATTCCAAGGTCTCTTAGAATCTGGGCACCTGTGTAGTACTCTCGCATATCTCCTGGAAAGCCTAGGGCGATGTTTGCATCCAGGGTGTCCATACCTTCATCCTGAAGCTTGTATGCCTTTAGCTTATTAACAAGCCCTATGCCTCTGCCCTCTTGCCTCATATAAAGAAGCACTCCGCGGCCTTTACGGGCGATAGCCTTCATAGCTGCATCAAACTGCTGCCCACAGTCACATCTCATTGAGCCAAACACATCTCCTGTTAAGCATTCGGAATGAACTCGACAAAGCACATCATCCCCATCACTAATATCTCCCATCACAAGTGCCACATGGTGCTCGCCGTTTAGCTTATTGATATAGCAATGTGCCATAAACTCTCCATAACGGGTTGGCATCTTGGCAATTGATACACACTCCACCAGCTTGTCATAAACCTTCCTGTATTCTATTAGCTGAGGAATTGTGATAAAGGTTATGCCCATATCCTTAGCAAGCTTTTGCAGGGCCTCACCTCTCATCATTGTGCCATCCTCAGCCATAATCTCACAGCATAGCCCACATGCCTTCAGGCCTGCCAGCCTCATCAAATCCACAGTTGCCTCAGTATGACCTGGACGCTCTATTACTCCGCCAGCCTTTGCCACCAGTGGAAACATATGCCCTGGGCGTCTAAAATCAAGCGGAGTAACCCCCTCCTTCACGCAGCTTCTTGCAGTAAGCCCTCTTTCTGCTGCTGATATACCAGTGGTCGTTCCCACATAATCAATTGATACGGTAAATGCTGTTTCGTGATTATCAGTGTTGTGGCTCACCATCGGTGAAAGTGCAAGCTTTTCAGAAAGCTCTTCACTCATCGGCATACAGATAAGGCCTTTGCCTATTGTTGCCATTAGATTTACATTTTCAGAGGTAGCAAACTCAGCGGCACAAATGAAATCACCTTCGTTTTCTCTCCCCTCATCATCCATCACCATAATCACCTTGCCATTTTTCAAATCAGCGATGGCCTGCTCAATTAATTGTTTCTCCATTACTTTCCCTTTCTAATAAAATCCATTTGCAAGTAACATTTCCTTTGTAAGACCAGCTTTTGTAGTCTTACTCTCTAGCAGCTTTTTTACATATTTTCCTATAACATCTGTTTCAAGATTTACTGTATCCCCCACTTTTTTAACACCTAGAACAGTCTCCTTTAAAGTGTGAGGAATGATAGAAACCTTGAAGTTTACATTATCAACTGCTGCAATAGTAAGGCTAATTCCATCTATTGCTATGGAGCCTTTTTCAACAATCCCATCCAGGATATCCCTTGGAGCAACTATTTCAAACCAAATGGCATTGTCATCCTTTTTAATGCTTTTGATTGTGCCAGTTCCATCTATGTGGCCGCTTACTATATGCCCGCCAAATCTGCCATCTGCTGCCATGGCCCGCTCCAGATTTACAGAACTTCCAGGTCGAAGCGCCCCAAGACCAGAGCGCATAAATGTCTCATTCATCACATCAGCTTGAAAGCTTTTCCCACCATAGGTAACTACTGTCAGACATACTCCATTTACTGCAATGCTATCCCCTATATGAATGTCCTCAAGAATTTTATGGCAATTGATTGATATTCGCTGTTGCTTGCCATCTCTAATTAATTTGGTTACGGTGCCCATCTCTTCTACAATCCCAGTAAACATCAGTACACCACCTCGTTTTCTATGATCAAATCTTCCCCTGCCCAGGAGGTGCCTATCGGATTCAGTCGTATCGCCTTTGTGATATCAGCTATTCCCGTTCCTTCAACTGGTGATTTGCTGCTTCCTCCAAAAATCTTTGGCGCCACATGGATGTGAATTTCATCAACAATTTTGCTTTCTAAGGCACTGTAATTAAGTGTTCCTCCACCTTCAATAAGCACGCTGTCTATCCCCATTTTTCCAAGCTCTAGCATAAGGATTTTCAAATCAATTCCTGACTCTTTCTTTGGTAGAAGCAAAATCTTACATCCTCTTTTTTCATACTCAGCAACCTTTTTTGCATCATCACATGCTGTGGCAATAATGGTATCTATTTCACCTGCTGTTTTAACCACATTGGAATCAAGTGGTGTTCGTAAATACGAATCACATATAATTCGAACAGGATTATTAGCCGATTCTTCTAACCTGCAATTAAGCATTGGATTATCAGCAAGCACTGTATTTACGCCTACCATAATTCCCGATAAATTCTTTCTAAGCTTATGCACATTTTCTCTTGCAGCCTCACCAGTAATCCACCTTGATTCCCCTGAAGCTGTGGCTATCTTGCCATCAGCAGTCATAGCATATTTCATCACCACGTATGGCAGCTTGGTGGACACGTATTTGTTAAAGACCTTATTCAGATTCCTACACTCTTTTTCAAGAAGTCCTACCTCTACCTTGATGCCATATTCAGATAATAGCTTTGCTCCCTTACCTGCCACCAGCGGGTTCACATCTAGGGTTCCAATCACCACCCTAGATATTCCACTTTCTATAATAGCTTCCGTACACGGCGGGGTTTTACCGTGATGACAACAAGGCTCCAACGTCACATAGATAGTTGCACCCTTGGGACAGTTTCCCTTTTCCTTGCAATCTTTTAGGGCGTTTCTCTCGGCGTGAAGCTGACCGTACTTTTTGTGGTAGCCCTCACCTATTATCCTTCCATCCTTTACAATCACTGCCCCCACCATTGGATTAGGATTCACAAATCCAGCCCCCTTCTTTGCAAGAAAGATAGCACGCTGCATATAGATTATGTCTTCCATTTTTTCCTCCATTAAAAAAAGTCCTAGATTCACTCCAGGACTTCTACATATATACGATATGCCCAAAATAAAAGTGCTCTGAGATTACAATAATCCCAGAGCATTTAATCTTTGACAAATCACTAATCTTCTTTCATCCAGACTATACTGTCGGCTTCGGAATCACACCGAATCATGCCTTGCGGCTCGTGGGCTATACCACCGGTAGGGAATTGCACCCTGCCCTGAAGATACTATTTAATTGGTTTA
>JAGBJE010000193.1 GCA_017934625.1 Pseudobutyrivibrio sp.
CTGCTTCACTAGTGGTAATTTGCTTTTTCTTTACCTCTAGCTTTTCCATTTGAACTGGGTGCTAGTGGTAATCTCTCTATTTTTACCACTGGATTTCGCACTGGCTGAGTCACAGTGGTATTTTCTCTCTTACTTTACCACTGGATTTCGCACTGGCTGGGTCACAGTGGTATTTTTCCGCTTGCTTTACCTCTGTATTTCATGTTTTTCTTCTCACAGTGGTAATACTGCCCTTCTTTTACCTCTGTATTCCATTTTTTTCTTCTCACAGTGGTAATGTTGCTCTTCTTTTACCTCTGTATTTCACATTTTTCTTCCTACAGTGGTAATGTCGCCCTTCTTTTACCTCTGTATTTCACATTTTTCTTCTCACAGTGGTAATTGATATTTAGTTTTCAGCGATATGTACCTTGCCATCTATCACGCTAACGCATCCACGGGCGATGAGGTCAATGGCACGGGGCATGATTATCCACTCGGCCTGCTCCATGACGCGGCGCTGGAGGATTTCAGGAGTGTCGCCTTCTAAAACCTCCACTGCCTTCTGTAAAATGATTGGGCCAGTGTCGGTGCCCTCGTCCACAAAGTGACATGTAGCGCCAGTGACTTTTACGCCACGTGAAAGCACTCCCTCATGAACCTTAAGTCCATAGTAACCTGTTCCGCAAAAGCTTGGAATCAGGGATGGATGGATATTGATGATTCTGTTTCTATACTGGCGAATCATTTCCTCTGGAATCACTACTAAGAATCCTGCCAGCACTACTAAATCTACATTATAAGAATTAAGCTTCTCAAGAAATGCTTTATTGAATTCATCACGTGATGCATAATCCTTTGGACTGATACACACTCCTTCGATTCCAGCACCAGCTGCACGCTTTAAAGCGTAAGCATTCTTATTATTAGAAATTACAACTGCAATCTCAGTATTATGTATTTCCCCTGAGTTAATCTTATCAATAATTGCCTGGAGATTTGTACCGCCTCCAGACACGCAAACTGCAATCTTCATCTATTCTCCTAACTACGGTGCCTTCTTACGCTCACAATCATTATATTTCTCCGGTCATCTAACATGATTCCCTTGAGAAATATAATAGATTGTTTGCTAGAAGTCACCTCACTTATGATTATACGTTATACAAGGTCTACGCCCTTTTCACCGTCCACGATTTTTCCTACTACGTATGGTGTATCACCAGCAGAGCGCATAGCTTCCATTGTCTTATCAACATCAGCTGGGTCAACAGCAACAATCATTCCAAGACCCATGTTGTATGTGTTGTACATCATCTGCTCAGATACATTGCCCTTCTTAGCCATGAGCTTGAAGATTGCTGGAACCTCATAAGAATTCTTCTCCACAACAGCGCGCTTTCCTTCTGGGAGCATACGTGGAATATTCTCATAGAAGCCGCCACCTGTAATATGTGAGCAAGCCTTTACTCTAACACCTGCGTCTTTTACGGCCTTAAGAGCCTTTACATAGATACGTGTTGGAGCGATGAGAGCCTCACCTAGTGTACAGCCAAGCTCATCATAATATGTGTCAAGACTTTCCTTTGTCATATCGAAAATCTTTCTTACAAGAGAGAAACCATTTGAATGAACACCAGTAGATGCCATACCAATAAGCACATCACCATCCTTAAGGTTCTCACCGGTGATGATGTCCTTCTTATCAACGATACCTACCGCAAAGCCTGCAAGATCATACTCCTCCTCAGGCATAAGTCCTGGATGTTCTGCTGTCTCACCACCAACAAGGGCGCAGCCTGACTGCTTACAGCCCTCTGCAACACCGCTTACGATTGTAGCAATCTTCTCAGGGATGTTCTTACCGCATGCAATATAATCCAAGAAGAACAGTGGCTCTCCACCAGCACAGGCAACGTCATTTACACACATTGCAACTGCATCGATACCGATTGTGTCGTGCTTATCCATAAGAAATGCAAGCTTAACCTTTGTGCCGCAGCCGTCTGTACCAGACAAAAGAACTGGCTCATCCATGTTCTTGATAGCACTCAAATCGAATGCACCTGAGAAGCCGCCAAGACCTCCAAGTACTTCTGGGCGCATAGTGCCCTTCACAAACTTCTTCATGAGCTCCACTGACTCATATCCTGCCTCAATATCCACTCCTGAACTCTTGTAATCCATGTTTCTCTCCTTTTTAATAACTTTTAGTCCGCTAGCACATCCTAGTTTTTCATGCTCCCGCAGGGCACCCTCCATATCTAACCATGGGAGCCCGCCGGCGTGGGCACCCACCCATGGTCAGACATGGCGCCCCCCTGCTTGCGCTCGCCAAATTTTACAAGTGCTAGCTCATATAAATTTTTATAAATAAAAGGAAACCCTCATTTTTAAGAGTTTCCTTCTACGTATCTACGATAGGAAGGCCTGGTAGCCTTCGGTTTGTAATTTTGCGTCCTTTGATTCTACGGACTCCTTCTGCTCTACGATGAAATCGTGGAGTTTGCCTGCCAGGGTAGAATCTGTCATGGCAAGCATTTTAATTGCAAGGATGCCTGCATTGGCTCCACCATTGATTGCAACTGTAGCTACAGGTACACCTGTTGGCATTTGCACGATTGAATAGAGGGAATCCACCCCTCCTAAATCACTGGTCTTCATAGGAATACCAATAACTGGGCCCTCGAAGATAGCTGCGCACATACCTGGAAGATGTGCAGCCTTACCTGCACCTGCGATAATGCACTGAACTCCACGGTCCTTTGCAGTCTTTGCATACTCAACAAAGATATCCGGCTCCCTATGAGCTGAGATAATTCGCATCTCATAATCCACGCCAAATCTCTCAAGGATTTCCACCGCTTTAGCCATAACAGGCATATCGCTGTCGCTTCCCATTACAATACTTACTTTTGCCATAACATATCCTCCTAGGTTATTCTACGTTCAGTTCTTTAGGTTATCAAAGCTCCCGTAGGGCACCCTCCATACCTAACCATGGGAGCCCGCCGGCGTGGGCCCCACCCATGGTCAGGCATGGCACTCCCCTACTCGCGCCTTCCAAAACTTTGACCTGAGCTATTTATAAATTTAGATGAGCCTGTAGCTATCAATCGGTATATCTGGACCTAACAAGTAACTATCAAGCTCTTAGTGTTACTAAAGGAGAGCTTTCTTCAGCTCGACGTAGTAATACTAAGGCTTGAGAGTGTAACTTGTTAGTCACAGCCTAAAACTTGATAGCGTAACAGGCGAACTACATCTCGTCTAACACCTTGTTGAGCTCTTCGGTGCCAGGCACTACGAAGCGGCCCTGGCGGATGACAGGAAGTTCACGTCCATCCGCTGTGTGGACTGTGATGTCACCAAGCTCATAATAAGGTATGGTTATATCTGTGTGGCA
>JAGBJE010000194.1 GCA_017934625.1 Pseudobutyrivibrio sp.
ACAAAAGCCAGCTCATCATTTTACTTTGAGCTGGCTTATTTTTTGTGTAAGTGTAGCTACTGGTTACTCCACACCCTTCAATGCCTCTACCATATTTATATCATTTATCTTAGCCGTAACAACGATATTTATCAAAACAGAAACTAGAAATGTTCCTATAATGGCTACAACAAAAGGTAATAAGGACAAATCCATAATCAAATCTGAGTCATCCAACAAAAATGCGTCTAACATGGCTGTCAAAGATAAATATCCCAGTGGAACGCCAATAATGGCTCCAAGCCCAGTCACAGTTAAGTTTTGCTGCATCAAAATAAATCTAATGTTCATGGACTGAAAACCTAACACTTTCATCGTTGCTATTTCTCTTACCTTTTCTATGTAGGATAACACTCCCAAATTGTACAAAACCACTGTTCCTAGTACAATTGCTATAACAGAAACGATAATGGAAATTGTATAGCCTATTTCCTGCGCTGATTCTGCACTTTGTATAAGCATATCCCTATCATTGACAGCAACTATTCCATCCTTATCCTTAAGATTAGCTGGTACAGTCATGTTCGTATATACGATATTAGGACGAAATTCTCCTAGTGCATTTTCCCATGCCGTCCTACTCATAATCAGGCCCTGATCAGTTGCCTGACGGCAAAAAGCTACTATCTTTGCGCTGTATTCTCTGTCCTCTCCTGGCATCTTCCATCTTAATGTATCCCCCACTTCCACATTATAGGTATCCTTCAATCTGCTGGTTACTACAACACCATTTTCGGGAAGCTGAAAATACTCAAGATTCATATCCTGAAACCTATAAATGTTTCCCTCATCCGCTACAATAAGAGGTCTAACATTCTCGGTTGTATCTGAATAAACTGTTACTGTTGTTGATTGAATCATCTGCCCTGCATATTCAAGAGCATAGTCCTCCACTATTCCATATTCAGTATCATCAGCAAACAGAATCTTATAATTAGTATTTATCAAATCTTCAAACATCCATAAGCTTTGTCCTGATAACAACTCGTAAAAACCAACAGCCGTAAATAACAACATGGATGTAACCGCTATACCCATAATGCTCATGGCAGTTCTTAATTTATTATTTACAACATCTCTAACATTCCAGCGAATTGCAAAGCCTAAGCGATTCCACATCCTGCTTTTTTCCAGGTATCCTTTAGAATTATTCTTAGGTGGCTCCGGCTTTAGTATCTCCGCAGCACGCTCTAACAAGGTCTTTCTGGTACATACAAATGTTGTGATAGCTCCAATTATCACTGCAATAAATGGCATTACAAGACTCTTTGTAGTCAAATGGGGAGTGGTGTAAGGATGCTGATAATAATAAACATCCACATCTATCAAATATGCCCCCAGTGTATACTTACCAACAATTGTGCCACATATAGCACCAAAGAATATTATAATGGTTGAATAAGAAAGATAATGAATCATTATTTTTCTATCCGAAAATCCTAAGGCCTTCATTGTGCCTATTTGGATTCTTTGATTATTTGTAAGTCTCGTCATTGTTGTAACAATTCCAAGTACCGCTATAAGAAGAAAAAGCGTAGTGAACGCTGTACTTAAAGCATCACTTGATTCTGTGCTTCCGGCAAACTCATCATATATGTCACCTTCTGTTTTTGTTTTCACTATAACTTTTCTATTATCCAGCTTGTCGATTATTTTTTGCTTCATAGCAAGCATATAGTTTTTTTCTTCATCGGTAAGGGTTAACTCCTGCCCCTTTACCGCCTTTAAATCAACAATCAACTGGTCATATTTAATACTTGTATACGGCGCCTCACAAATATCCATAACAACAAATCCATGGGTTCCATACTCAGGCTCAGGATATGTATCATTTGGCACATAATACATATATTCAGGATAATATACGATACCTTTTACAACCTCTTGAAAACTAATTCCTTCAGTATCTATGTTCAAGATATCCCCTACTTTTATCCCCATAGGTGTTGCAAATCTTTCCTCAACCCATACTCCTTTTGCCCCATTTGTATAGGGTTCTCCACTTATTAGCTTCATTTTAGAGATATCATTTCCATTAATGTAGCTAATTGCAAGTAAGCGCTCTTTATCAAGCTTTGTTTTTCCTGTTGCATGAACAAGACCGTTTACACTTTTTACTTCTTCCATTTCCATAAGGCTAGCAATCTGGCCATTATCAAAATAATCACCTTGGATATCCATGTCTTTGAAATTAGTTTCTTCCAGATACTTAGTGCCAGCCACTCCATACTCTGCAAACTGAGTGTCGAATCCGGCAGAAATCAGCATGGCAAAAAAGGTCATTATAAAGATAGACAGAAATTGTACCCCATTATTTCTAAGGTCTCTTAAAACCTTTCTTATCAGCATAACCGCTCCTTTAATTAGCTATACGTCTTGTTCCAATATCATCTTCTGTCACAGGTGATGTGATTACCTTTTCATTTTCGTTTACACCTTCTACTATTTCTACCAGTCCATTTCCCCTTGCTCCACAAGTAATATTCCTTCGGGCTATTTTTCCTTTTTCTAATACATAGACATAATCGCCATTGTCATCTGTGTAAACAGCCTTATCACTTGTTGTCAAAACATCTTTTTTCTCCTGGGCATAAATCTTTACATCAGCCTCTAACCCTATAGTAGGCTGTACAGTTTTATCTACAAAGCTTACATACACCTTTACTTTTGGTTTATTTGAAGAATCTACTTCAGCCAGTGGAGAAATGCTTTCAACCTTTGCCTCGTATGTAGTGTCTCCGATAGTGATAGATGCATCCTGGCCAACTGCTATTTTTCCTATATCAAATCTAGAAATCATAACCTTAGCCTTATAGCCTGATGAAGGTTGAATTATAAACAATGGTGTTCCAGCCTCTACAAAGGAACCTGTATCCACAAGTTTTTCAGTAATTGTCCCGTCGCAGCTTGCCATAAGACCAGTCTTTGCAGTATCCAGTGCACGACTTGCCTGGTTTTCTTGTATCTTTGCAACCTCTATAGAATCAGCATATTGAGCTAGCTGTGAATTGCTGACAACAGCTTGTTTTGCAATATTTTCATTCTCTTTGTTTTCATTCCATGCCTTATCCACAATATCTAACAGTCTTAGAATTTCCAGATAGGAATTATATTCCTCCATTGTCATATTTCTTGTATCTACACTGATGATTGCAGTTCTATTTGAAGAAATTTGGCTTTCTAATGACTTAACTTTATTTTTTGCATCATTAATTGCTGATTCTCCTTCAGCGCTTTCCAATTCAGCCTCTGCTACTTGTAACTGAGCATTAAGGGATGCCAGTTGAGCCTCTAATCTATTTAGATTGTATTGTGCAGATTGATTCCTACTTTCTTGAGTAATCATCAATCTATCTCTTGCTTCCATTAAGCTTACATAGTTTTTCTTTGTAGCATCACCCTCAACTGTGGCCTTGTTTAGCATTGCTTTATATTCATTATTTTTTTCAACCGCAGCATTATATCCATCCTGATAATATTTCTTGTTGGCACTTGCAGTATTTAGATTTTCCTCAAATGAAGTCAGGTCATATTTAACAAGAATATCGCCTTCTTTCACGGCATCGTAGTTCTTATAAAGTACATCAGAAAGTTTTCCAGCAACTGGTGAATATACTGTAATTGCATCATCTGCTGCTATATTTCCTACCTCTGTAACAGACGCACGTACACTAGATTTTTTCACTGTGTCCACATCAACTGAATCAGGAATAAGATTATATGCAAGCAACCCAACAATACCAACACAAACCACAATAAAAGCAATACATTGTTTTTTCTTTGTTCTAAACATCTCTTTAACCTTCATCTTACCACTCCACCTCATCTACACTTTTAGGATTGTCATTAACAACAACACTATGTACCGTTCCATTCTTTACATTGATTACTTTATCCGCTAATTCTGCGAACAAATCATTGTGGGTTACTATTACAACCGTCCTATGCCCCTCTTTACTTTGCTTTTGCAGTAAATTAATAACCTCTTTTCCTGTGTTTGTATCTAAAGCTCCTGTAGGTTCATCACAAAGTAATAATCTAGGTCTCTTTGCTATTGCCCTTGCAATTGATACTCTTTGCTGTTGTCCGCCTGACATTTGTGAAGGAAAACTTTTCCATTTATCGTCTAACCCAACTAAAGCTAATGCCTCCATCGGGTCCATTATTTCTACTCCAAGCTCA
>JAGBJE010000195.1 GCA_017934625.1 Pseudobutyrivibrio sp.
TTTATACAAAGATTATACTCCAATTCTAGCTCTAATGACTATTAGTTTATCACTTAATCAGTTATTCTATCTAGCTGCTGTAATATGAATTCTCTAACGCTTTTATTTATATGCTATGATATAATATACGAATTAGTATATAGTATAAAACCCTTACTTTGTTAAATCAGTTGTATTTTAGGTTTATATTCTATGTTTCAGCATATTGTAGGAGGATGACATTGAAAAAGAAAAAAGATATTGGATTAGAATATATAAATAAATTGGGCATAAATTATGAAAGAACTATTAAGGCTATAGAAGAAAAAACGCGTAATAAATATGGTAAAGATAAAGGTCAGCAATTAATTAATAGTTTGTGCGAGGCTAATAATAAATCAATTGACTATATGGAATACAATAGAATTCTCGCTTCTCAAGAGAATTTTGCTAATACATGGCAAGGATCTGTAGATGCAAATTTTGTAAGAGCTGCTTGCAATTATATTTATTCAAATAAAGATCAATTTGGGGATAATATATTGGAAGTTGGTTGTGGATTTGGATTTTTAACATGTTTTTTGTCGCAGTTGTTTCCTGATAAACAAATCACATCTATAGATATTGATAAATCATGTATTAAAGTTGCAAAGGAAAATACAGAAAGACTGGGTTGTCAAAATGTTAGTTTTATTGTAGGCGATGTTAATACCATATCATCAACTTTTGATACTATATTTATTTCTAGAGTTGTTCATGAGGTGGCCGAATATAATGCTAAGTTTAATTTTAATGAAAATCCATTTTTAATAATGGATAATGTCTCTGAAAGATTAAACCCATTTACAGACTCGATTATAAAAAAATTATCTTACGATGGAGTGATAATTAGCATAGATAAAACGTATAGGAATCCCCTTTACCTTGCATGGCTAAAGTCATTGAGTAATTCCAACTACTTTTTAGATATAGATACTCATACAGTGATAGAAGTTCCTTTATCCGGGTTGCCTAATAACGCAATATTTATGGCTGGAGTTTACAAAAGAGATATATCCACACAGGATGTTATTAATACATATTTTTCTGTATGTAGTAAGAACCTTAATTATTCATCTGAGCATCTTGAGGGGGATGAGGCTTATTTATATTTTTGGAATTCTAAACCAGAACTTATAAAGGGTGTTTCTGCAAAAACCCAAAATACAGATGGAATGACTATTACAGTTACCTTTTTACTTGCTTTTTCAGAGATAAACCATTCTTATATAGAATACTATTTTTACGATGCTGATGCCAAAGTTGCAATACTTCCACAGGAGTTATTCACTAAAGAAGAAGCATTATCTCAATATAATGATGATTATAGCAATTTTTTCCAAACACCTAATAAACATCACTTTCATGATATAGCTGAACTAAGTACACTTAATCGTATGATTTTTGATTAGATAATATAAGTAAGATGCAAAAAAGGGATAAAAAAGAGCTGGTACAAAGAAAATGAGGTCAATTGCTCGATAAATTCAATTTTTTCAAATAAATATTGGGCAGCCATTGCTGCCCAATATTTATTTTGTTACGTATACATCATATCCTTCTTACAAAACCATATCGTCCTTTTGCCTATGCTTATAAGCTGCAGCATCAAAAATCTCAATCCTATAAGGCGTATCCATTAGCTCCGCAACTCTTTTGAGAACTTCATCGTAATCCTCCACCCTGAGTTTTTCCTTTGACACTCGCTTCTTACCATCAAATAATTCAATATAATATTTTTCCATAGCACACTCCTATAGGCTCACATCATCAAGCTTCTTTTCACGATGATTCTTTCCAGTGAACTTTTCTTTCAGCTGATCTAACACAGATGGCTTCTTATCTGCAATAGCATTTTCCATATCAAAAGCTGCAACATAGTGGGCATCCTCTTGAAGTGAATCAAAATCGATTTTCTTAACTCCTGCAGAAGTATCCATCAATTCACTTACCACGATATCAGCTACAACTATAGCGATAGATGCAATAGGTCTATCAATTACACCGCCATCTTTTACACGCTTATTTTCATCGTAGATTGTGTAATCGAAACCTCCATCAGTTTTCTGAACTGCCAAATACTCTTTTCCAATCTTAAAAGCCACTTCATCATTTGTGGTTTCAAATTCCTTGGCATTTTCTTCTATTCTGATTTCAGCTTCAATGCCATGGATGATTTCATTTGCAGTACGTCTGATAGTTTGCATTGAAGATTTAAGCTCTTCCATTTCTTTTCCTGAGCTCCAGCCTGCAATATAGCCAAAAGAATAATCAGAAGTATCAACACCGAAGTGTTGGCAAACTGCATAAGCTACAGATTCAGCCTCGACCTCTTTTGTTCTTCTATCCTTTTTATGAGCTTCACTTTCATCACCCTTTTCAAGATTTCCATGTAAGATGGAATGAGCCAACTCATGTATCAAAGTTTTTAAAGTTTGAGCCTGAGTCATATCCTTCTGGACAACAATTTTATTATCCTTCTGAGAATAGAATCCCTTGGCACCACCTTCAATGTCTCTGTACTCAATAGGCACTTTTGAAATTTCAGCTACTGCTTTAGTGAGCTGATTGAACTTTTCTACCTGGCCTGAAAGCATATCTACTCCAATCTTTGGAAGCTCTTTTCCCTCTGTATCCGACACATCAAAGACCGTGGATACTTTAAACTTTGTTACTTCTATAGTTTTCTTTGCTCCGTCTTTATCAGTCTTGTCATCGTCCACCTCGACCTTAACTTTCACTGGCGAGATAATCTTGATACCTTTGGCGCCCTTCTTTACATGGCGCTCAAAATTCTTCTGCCATGCTCCATATCCAGCGACCAGACTTGCATCTGGACGCTGCATTGCTATTAGCAAAGTGTTATTGAAGCTGTAGTTATGAAACTTTGACATGGTAGTAAGATAGGTTTTGTATTTCTCAGAATTAAAAAGATCACGGAGCCCCTGTTCGAGTTTTTCCGTGATCTCTTTTACTTCCATTCAAACTCCTTTGCTTCACCAGATTCGTAAGAATCCAACACCTGCTTATAGAGCTCTTCTCTAAATTCTTTGGTTATCGGAAATGCGATATCCTTAAAAATAGGATTGCCCTCTTCATCTACAGTCTTGCTTTTGAAACAAGGCATTGATACAAAAAGATCTCCCTTCTTGCTTTCCACTACTGAAAGATTCTTTACAACAAAACTATCTCCAAATGTTACTGAGCAAAGTCCTTTTACGTTATTGGTTGAAGCTTCTAGCTTATTTGTTTTTACATTAATTTTCATGTTCATAGTCCTCCTTAATTTTTCCATTCTAGTGTTGGCCTAGGGCCAATATTTTCGCGTGGCAAGCAGGGCATTTGTCCGACAAATGCATTTTTGCGGCTTTTACAACTCATTCTCTGAATGAGAGTTTCGGGTACGACTACGTCTACCCTCTTTTTCTTTTGTCTCTTCTTCATAGTGATAAATCATTTCCAAATTCTTCCTTGCAATTAGATACTGATTGATATTTTTCTTGATTTCTGCGTACTCCAAAAACTCTTTTTTCTTTTCATCTAGGATTTCTCCATATTCTTTTCTGAGCTTTTTAATATCAGGTTTAAATCCTTTAGGAAGAGATTTGTATACTTCCTCAGCTGCTTTATATACTAAAAGCTCCGACTCATGTTCTTCCCAAAACTTCTTACTGTAGCCACTCTTTTTGTATGCAACAAACACCGCTCTGGTCTTCGCATAATCAATTACAGCCTTTTGAAGCTTTTTATTTTCATCCAAAAGTGCTTCCTTCTTTTTCATTGATTCTTGTAATTTCTGCATCTTTCCAGAACGTTCATCAGTGATTTCTTTCAGTTGTTCGTAGGATTCAATTTTATGTTCCTGCATAAAGAGAAGTGTTTTAGCCACCTGTTTTGCATTAAACTTTTTAGCCCAGTTGATATAACCTTTGCCTTTTCCCTCAAGAACCTTATTTTCAACGTCCTTGATAAATTCCAATCTCTTTCTATCATTATTCTTTCCACGATAGTACTTTCCTCGCTGTCTCCTTTCACTGCGAGGTGCAGGATTTATGATAGAAAGCCCGTTCTCTGAACATAGAATATCTGATATTCTCCCAACCGCCATGCCGCTATGACGGAAATCCCTGAATTTCTTCTTCCCATCCAAAGCTATGGAATTGAAAATGATGTGATTATGAATGTGAGCCTTATCTGTATGAGTACAAACTGTAAAAGCGTGCTTACCTTTCGTAAATCTCATGGCCAGCTCATAACCAATCTCATTTGCTTTTTCTGGAGTTATCTCCCCTGGCTTAAATGACTGTCTTATCTGATATGCTATGACTTCGTCTTTACGAACTGAACGGACTCTATCGTGGTATAATTTGTGAGAAAGCATGAACTCCTCGTTTGCTGTTTCAACATCACAGCCGTAGGTTGTAATGTATTTCTTTTGTTCAGTCTTAAGCTCATTTTTCGTATAATCAAGCCTTTCATTTAGACAGGTAGTCAAATCTTTGCCTTTTGTAATATGCAAAGACATCAGTCTCGTAGCTGCCATAAGTTTTCCTTTCTATCAAAAAAGCAGCCTCCTCCATTTTCGGAAAGACTGCCTTAATGATTTTTATATAGTTTCTTTAGATTCGTCTTAAGTTATCCCGAAGAGAATCACATATTAACTGTAGATTTGCTGCAAAGAATAAAATTCCAAGTACTAACACAATGATTCCTCCACTAATTGCAGCTAATGGGATGTCATGACCAATCAGGTTTATGATTCCAATCACAAGGAAAATATTGATAATTACAGCTCCTACTCTTGCTCCAACTTTTATAGAAACCTTAGCTAGAAGTGAACCCATAGTAAGAAGTGCCATCACTGGAACCAAAATCAATTTGAATAAAACTCTTAAGATAAACATAAGCCTCAACCTCCCAAATCAATCATTTTTCTAAAGTCTAATCTAGCAAACTAAAAGATGCAATGATGCGACTACTCAA
The DNA here is from genome assembly GCA_017934625.1 of Pseudobutyrivibrio sp. Lineage (GTDB taxonomy): Bacteria > Bacillota > Clostridia > Lachnospirales > Lachnospiraceae > Pseudobutyrivibrio. The sequence continues at coordinate 5,002 of JAGBJE010000195.1, forward strand.
TTGCAGCAAATTTCTGCATGATATCTCTTGTACCATTCCAGATTTCATCAAGACGCTTTTGTAGCTCTTTTATATCTTGCTGGTAAACTAATCCCAGTCCATTAGCTTTCTTTGCATATTGATTAAGATTGTTAGAACACATACGAAGTAAATACACTAATTCGCTTAAATCTTTGGTATCAATCTTAACGCAGTATCCATCTAGAATCATCTTTCTCATGTAGGCACTCATGCTAGAGATTTCCAGCTCATCCATCTTGAATCTCATTCTTTGAAGCTCATCATCTGTCAATCTCACAGTTATGCGGTTTGTGTATCTTTGCACTTTTCTCTGCCTCCAAAGCTATCTTCCTATTCTCTTCATACTCTTTTCCTTTTTTGTATGTTTGTTCTGAGATGCTATCCTCTGGAAGATTGTTTATGATGCCATCAAAGTTATTATCATTTCCTTCAATGGCATCTTCAGCAGCCTTGAGATAATTCTTTTTAGAAAAAATCGTATGTTGTTCTAGGATATTTTCCTCAATATCAGAAAGTTCCTCTTCTTTAGAAAGTCTCTCATTTGCAATATCAAGTCCATCCATAGGCTACCTCCTATTCCACAGGCACATCATCGTAATCCTTATCCTCTGACTCTGAAGGAATTTCAATATATTCCTCTCCATCATCAATAATCGGACCAGTCTTTTTCTTTATGAAACTGCTCTTATTACTGTATAGATAAAAACCACCTACACCAGCCATTCCTAGCAAAATGCAAATAACAAATATATTGCTTTTGCTTGATTTCTTTTCTGGTTTTACTGGACCTTCATCAGTTTCTGTATCTTCATTGTCTGGTTTTGTTGTTTCAGCTTTTGTAGCCTCAGCAGCTTCTTTTGCTTTTTCCAATTGTTCCTTTTCATCATCGTCTAAAAGAGCCATTAAATCCTGCTCATCAACAAGATTAAGGAAATGAACTGTGTTCTCACCATTATCATCTCTATCGATAATAATATAAAAGATGTTTCCATCTTTTGTTGTAACCGTAATAAACTGCTTTCCAGTTTTTTCTTTGGTTCCATAATCATCCACAATAGAAAGATTTCCATCTGGGGTAAGAGGTCCCATTTCTTCTGCCTCTTCATCCTCAGATTCTTCGTAATCTTCATCAATTACTGATGTGTCTACATTATCTGGAACATGAGCTTCTGCTCTCATTGGTGCAGATACTGCTGCAATCACGCCTACAAGAGCAAGCATCATTATTTTAGTTTTAATATTCTTCATCGAAATCATCCTCCTTTACAACATCCGTATTTGCGATTTCTTCAATAGGTTTGTTCCCCGGCAAATTATCCTTCGAGTATGCAATCAAGTTAGCCAGTTGCTCAGGGGTTAACTCTGCTGCAACCATCATGTCATGAATACAGGTCTTTTCTATCTCAGCACATTTCTTTTGGAGATTCTTCACTTTGTTATCCCACTCATCTCTTTTGGCTTCAGCTCTTTTCAAATCACTTCTGACTTTATCTAATCTTTCAAACATGGTTCCTCCATCTATGGCAATCTGCCATAACATAAAAAGTGTTTTCTGTAGTAATTGCTTTCAATAGATGTGTACTGAATTGGATTTCCGCAATGTAACATAATTCCATTTCCACAATAAATTCCTACGTGTGTTGCTCCTGCTTTGTTCTTTTGAGTACCTTTAAAGAAAATCAAATCTCCTGGTTTTGCTTCCTCTGCAGAAACGACAGTGCATTTCGCCTTGAGTCCATTACAATCTGTTCTTCCAACGCTCCATCCTGAATGATTAAGCACCCAGCAAACAAATCCACTACAGTCAAATCCCTGACTTGGACTAGAACCGCCCCACACATAAGCTCTTCCTAGATACTTTTCACCCTCAGCAATCATTGCCGCAAAAGTCTGATCAGTTAAAGCTTCCGGTGGCACTTCTAAATCATCCGGTATCTCTATATCTGTATATAGATCCTCAAACAAATCTGGCTTATTACCTTTTGTCTCAAGTAACAAATTGTACCTGGCTCTTTGTACATCACTTAATGGTTTTGAAGCAATTACGCTTCCAAGGCCTTTGTTATTTAGCTTTACTTTCAAAATAGAAACCGTATAGTACTCTATCTCCTGATAGGAATATACTTTTCCATTTTCTATTCCATATTTGGTAACTGTTCTAGACCTTGTTTCTGTTCTAGGTGTGTAGGTGAGATTATACTGTGCATCAAATAGTTCCTTTATTACAGGCTTCATATCACGCCTAGTGAAATTCTCATAAGCTGCTGTTAAATAAGAAATCAGCTCGTAGGGATTGTGTCCAATCTCTTCAAGCTGATACTCATACTCATCGTAGCCAGGAAAATCTGACTCTGTATTATTTATTGTTTTCCTAAGTTCCTTCTCTAGTTTTGTATAATCAGAATTAACACTTATAATATCCTCATCGTAAGCTGTATAGGTTCCAGCAACTACTGATTCACTCATGGAACCGAACAAACTAAGCAAATCTACCTTCACTACATGAAGAACGATAATACATACCACAATAACTACTAAGATAACCGCGATAATAGGATTTTCTATAATCAGCTCCACTAATGAAGATACCAATCTCCTACCGGCATCAAATAATGCCTTGGCGATTTTAGCTGCTTCCTCCGCTGCCTTCTTTGATACTTCTGCAGTAGCTTTTGCTGATTGTTTTCCAGCTTCTGCTGCAGCCTTAGCCTGTTCTCTTTGAATCTGAGCTCGTTTGATTTTCTTCTTAATAAGTTTTTTTGTTAATTCATGAGCTTCACTTACTGCAGACCTTCCATAATCCAGTGCATCTCCACCTACGTTTTCATCCTTATTGTAGTCATACATTACATGCCTCCCATCTGTTTAATCTGCGCAAGCTCCTCAGGTTTTGTTGTGAGATACTTATACAGTACGTTATCCTTAGGGAAGTTATCCTTAAATGGAAGAACCACATCACCAAAGAACATCAATCCTCTACCAGAAGGAGCATTGGTTACATACTTAAGTTGGGCATCACTTATTCCAAGACTTTCCGCCAGGATTTGCTTGTCCTCAGCGCCCTGATTAAGCATATAGATGAAATCGCAGTTCTCGAAAATATTACTAATCTCTGGACTAGCTAATACATCCTTAACATTCTGAGTAAGTGCTGTAGGGATTCCTCCCCACTTTCTAAATCGCTTATAGATTTCTACTGAATAAGCAGCTGTCTGTTCATCCTTTAACAAAAGGTGGAACTCGTCCATATAGTATCTGGTAGTCTTTCCTATATCACGATTCATTGTTACACGACCCCACACCTGATCATGAACAATAAGCATACCAACCTTCTTAAGCTGCTTTCCTAAATCCTTAATGTCATAGCAAACTATTCTGTTATTGATGTTTACGTTTGTACGGTGATTAAATACGTTTAGAGAGCCTTTTACATATAATTCAAGGGAAGTAGCTACCTCTTTAGCTTCTTTCTCAGATTGCTTCATAAGCTCCTTATAGAGGTCCTCTAGAAGTGGCATGCGCTCTGGTATAGGATTCTTATAGAACTCGGCATATACATTCCTAATACATCTATCAATAATCGTCTTTTGGATACCAGTAAGACCATCCCTTTGATTAAGAATCAACTCGCAAAGTGACAGTAGAAACTCTGCTTTAAGTGAAACAGCATCCTCACCATCAGAATAGTTATCATTAATATCCATAGGATTAATATACTGAGTTGACTTCTGACTAATATGGATTACCTGCCCACCAAAGAGCTCTACTAGAGGTGTGTACTCTCGCTCTGGATCACTGATAATGATGTCGTCATTACTAGATAACACTACATTGGCTATCTCTCTTTTGGCCGCTAGTGATTTACCAGAACCCGGTTTACCAAAGAACATACCATTGGGATTATTAGCCTTCTTTCTATCAGCAAAGATAAGCTCTCCTGTAAGTGCATTTTGGCCATAGTACAAATCGTTCTCATCCTGCTTTAAAAGTTCTGGAATTAAAAAAGGGATAAACACAGCAACCGATGAAGTGGTTACCTGCCTATCCTTTTTAATAAGATTACATCCTAGAGGAAGTACGCTCTTAATAGCTTTAGCTTGTCTGTATTCAAGTGGATACGTCTCACAGCTAAACTGCTGGGCTATGCTCTTTTGTTGCTTAACATTGTTCTTTAGGCTGTCTTTTGTGCTACCAGTAGTCATTAATACGAATGTCATATTAAACATTCGCTCATTCTGACTCTGCAGATTAGAAAGCATTGAACTGGCATCAGCGCCATACAGATTAAGATCATTAGGAATTAGATCCATATCATATCCTGCCTTAACAGCTTTCTTCTGCTCATCAATCTTGTTTGAATCAATATCAGTAATCTTTCTCTTAACACCTTTGATGGCTTCATTCTGATTTACCGACTGTAGATGAATACTAATAAACTGCTGACAGTCCAAATCAAGAAGCTGTTCAAAGAACTGATCAGATATTTCAGGAGCATCGTAAGAGAAACAACTTACCTGACCATAATAGCCTGTTTTTTTGAAGATATTCTTCATAGGATATTCAATATTATCTTCAAGACTACCCGCTCCAAATTTCATTTGATTTAGGATATCAATCCTCTGCTGCCCATCTAAGGTTTTAGCTTTAACGCCCATCTGCTCAAAGTTTTCTATTACCTTATCTTCAATCTTATGAAGTCGCCCCTTTGCTTCTTTTAATGAGCCAGCTCTTATACCGAAAGTTAGATACTTAGTCTTAACTAGCACATCATCAAGACATCCTTTGTGATCTATAAGCATCTTTGAATACTCAGCCCTAAGTGAATCCATATTATCGTCTTTACATTCTATGCTTAAATGTTCTCTTAGTTTTTTAGAGTTTGCATATACGTTAGCAAAGGTTAATTCAAACTCTACACTCGTATCAAAGTAATTTAGGAATGTCTTCCACTGTTCAAAAATCAAATCCTTATGCATATCAGAAGCGAGTTTATAATTGATATCGCTAAACTCAACAGTCTTGGTATAAAGATCTCCATCCACAAGGCAAATGCCATTAGCATACATCCTATCATACAGCTGTTTCTCCTGATTCTTCTTAAGCTTAAACTCCAATGCTCTCTGAATAATGATTTCGAATGTATCTCCATTCTTCTCATACATAGCCACAAAAAATAGCGGCATCATAACCGCCATCATCACAAAGGTAGGAACACTTATATCTACCTGTAACTTCTTAACCAGAAAGAATGTGGGGATACCAATCATAGCTGCAAGAGTAAAACAAATAACCTGCCTCTTTGTAAGCCCAAAAGCCACCTTTTCCTTCACTCTTGTTAAATCGCTGGGGACTTTTACATTTACTGCCATATCTATTCCTTTCTACTGTGCTGAAAATACTCTCTTTGATAGTGTGCCAGTCTTAAACAAACTGAATACCAGAAGTATGTTGTATCCCATAATGCCCCAGATAGAGCCTACAATATCATCGGAAATCGTAATGTTCTGAATGAGCACTGCATAGATTCCTACTACAATAAGGATTAAGAATCCTTGGAATCCAATAGCAAGCAAACTTCTCACATAGTTCTGTCCTATATGACTCTGCTCCTTATTTCCAAATGTTGAAAATGGAATTGGAGCCATACTAACAAGCAGATAGATTTCTATCATACGTCCATAGATAACTACAAATATGATTAATGAAAGAATCTTAAAACCTGCTCCGAGCACTGTGATTTCAGCGTATATAGGTAGGATTTCTCCTATACCCATACTCTCTAAGGTAGATCTCAATTGTGCCAGCTGTGGTCCTGTAACCGCTGTAGAATGCGTAATGAAACTACCAGCGTCTTGGCATACATGGCAGGTAACATCAAAGACTGCCATAGTAAAGTCAAAGCAATGTGTAATTGCCAAAACTGCCACCGATGTTTTTAACAACCATTTAATAAATATCCATGTCTCAAAGTTTGCTAAATTATTATGTGCTACCACTAACTGTATCAACTCATAACAGGCAATGAATGTCATAATTATTCCTGCTATCGGTAAAAGAGCCGTTTCAGAAGTTGATTTAATCAGTGGATACACACCTGGAACAAAATCTGCTGGACCAGTAGATACCTGTCCAGCTACTTTTGCTACTTCATCATTAACACTATCAAAAAGACCCGTCAGAACCCACATAACACCGTCAATAAGCTTACTCTTCACATAGTCCGCCATTGCGTCAAATATTAAATCCATATGTTGTTCTCCTGTCTTTACTACAAATACAAGGAGCTGAAAGCAATGCCTTCAGCCCCAATTTCAGGTTCAATATTTAGTTTTAATACAGCTCTTAGAACAAACCTGAAAGAAGTGGAATGAGCTTAATACCAATGAGGATGATTCCACCACCACTCATAAACTGCTTCATTCCCTGTGACTTTACTGATGTGCGATAAAGAAGTAATAGAAGTGTAAAAAATTTTGCCGTTCCTATCCGGCACTTGCGCATTGTGTCGGATAGGTCGGGCGGTTATTCGGGCAAGTCCACCTTGCCAACAAA
>JAGBJE010000027.1 GCA_017934625.1 Pseudobutyrivibrio sp.
CCAGAGAAGTTCCACGGTCTTACAGATACAGATACACGTTACCGTCAGCGTTATGTTGACCTTATCATGAACAAGGATTCAAAGGATGTTTTCATTAAGCGTTCACTTATGATGCGCGAAATCCGTAACTTCCTTGCAGGTCGTGATTTCATGGAAGTTGAGACACCTATGCTTGTTGAAAATGCAGGTGGTGCGGCAGCTCGTCCATTCTTTACACATTACAATGCACTTGGCGAGGAGCGTAAGCTTCGTATTTCTCTTGAGCTTTACTTAAAGCGTCTTATCGTTGGCGGTCTTGAGAGAGTATTCGAAATCGGCCGAGTTTTCCGTAACGAGGGTGTTGATGCTAGACACAATCCTGAGTTTACACTTATGGAGCTTTACCAGGCATACACAGATTACGAAGGTATGATGGAGCTTACAGAGAGCATGTTTAGATACTTGGCAGAAAAGGTTGTTGGTTCTACAAAGATTTCTTATAACGGAGTAGAAATCGATCTTGGCAAGCCATTTGAGCGGCTTACAATGACAGATGCTGTTAAGAAGTACGCTGGCATTGATTTTGATACAGTAGCAGATGATGAGGCTGCTAAGGCTCTTGCTAGAGAGAAGGGCATCGAGTTTGAGGAGCGCCACAAGAAGGGCGACATCCTTAACCTCTTCTTCGAGGAGTTCTGTGAGGAGAATCTTGTACAGCCTACATTTATTATGGACCACCCAATTGAGATTTCTCCACTTACAAAGAAGAAGCCATCTGACCCTACAAAGGTAGAGCGTTTCGAGCTTTTCATCAACGGATGGGAAATGTGTAACGCATACTCAGAGCTTAACGACCCAATCGATCAGCGCGAGCGTTTCGCAGCACAGGATGCTAACGCAGAAGCAGGCGATGACGAGGCCGAGCACACAGATGAGGACTTCCTTAACGCACTTGAAATCGGTATGCCACCTACAGGCGGTATCGGTTACGGTCTTGACAGACTTTGCATGCTTCTTACAGACAGTGCAGCAATCAGAGATGTACTTCTCTTCCCGACAATGAAGTCACTTAACCCAGCCAAGGTTTCACAGTCTGCTGGTGATAACAATGGATTCTTTGCTCCAAACGCTAGCATTGATTTCTCAAACGTAAAGATTGAGCCATTGTTCGAAGAGACAGTTGATTTTGATACATTCTCAAAGAGCGATTTCAGAGCAGTAAAGGTAAAGGCTTGCCAGGCAGTACCTAAGTCAAAGAAGCTTCTTCAGTTCACACTTGACGATGGAACAGGTACAGACCGTACAATCCTTTCAGGAATTCACGCATTCTACGAGCCAGAGGAGCTTGTTGGAAAGACACTTGTAGCTATTACAAACCTTCCACCAAGACCAATGATGGGAATCGAATCATGCGGTATGCTTCTTAGCGCTGTTAACAACCTTAAGGACAGCGAGGACGAGGAGCTTCACCTTCTCATGATTGACAACCACATCCCAGCTGGTGCGAAGTTGTATTAATAAAAAAGTATTATATTAAAGTAAACATACACATGATATACTATTGTGTGTATGTTTACTTTTTTTATTATATAGCATCATATAGTGTAGAATAGAAAGAACTGGAGTACAATTTATGAAACTATTGAGCATATTGAAGATGAGATAAAAACCGGAGCTATGATTTATTTTGCACTAGATGATGGAACTTGGAGAGGACAGTATGAAAATTGAACATATAGCAATGTACGTTGCAGACTTGGAAAGGGCTAGAGATTTCTTTGTTAAGTATCTTGATGGGAAATCTAATGATGGCTACCATAATCCCAAAACTGACTTTAGATCTTACTTCATATCATTTGATGATGGTGCAAGGCTTGAAATAATGAATAAGCCTGATATTTATGAAATAGATAAGCCGATTAACTGCACTGGTTACATTCACATCGCTTTTTCTGTTGGTAGCAAGGAAAAGGTAGATGCTATGACAGAGCAATTAAAATTAGATGGTTATGACATAGTTAGCGGACCACGTACTACAGGCGATGGATATTATGAGAGTTGTATTGTAGGGATTGAAGGGAATCAGATAGAGATTACGATATGATTGAAGGCAGCAATTTACCAATTCAAGGAGTTAAAATCAATTGGGATAAAATAGATGAATACAGCTATTTGCGTGAGATAGATGCAATTAAAGATTTAGATTATCTTGCTTTTAGGAAAAATATCACTATATTTGTGGGTGAGAATGGAAGTGGTAAATCTACTATGTTAGAAGCCATTGCGGTAAATTATGGGTTTAATCCTGAAGGTGGAACCAGGAATTATAACTTTTCA
>JAGBJE010000196.1 GCA_017934625.1 Pseudobutyrivibrio sp.
GTTACATTTATGAGGGCGATACTGCTATAAAATCAATAATCATGTATTGCATACTATCAGTAATAAATATAATTTATCTTTCTATCATTTGGAAGAAAGTTGGCAAGACAATCGATTTTAAAAAGATTAGAGAGGAATGGTAAATGCAGAAGAAGAGTGGTATGGCTATAGGACGTGATGTGTATAGCTGACTGTGATAAGAAAATAAAGATAATGTGAAATTGTGGTCATTTAATATAGCATTTCATGACTATTAAATGACAGATAATGCCGTCTTAATTGTAAGGCGGCTTTTTTATTTTTAAGATAACAATAGTTTTATAAGGAGGATGAACTGATGGAAAGTAAAAGGAAGTCAGGAAAAGTATTTTCAGTCCTTGGAATAATCTTTCTAATCCTTGCTATTGTAATTACAGGGGCAGGAAATTATTTCGGAGGAATTTTGGATACTTATATTGGTCTCGGAGAGGCTGTAATGGTTCAAAAGCCAGGTAGTGAAAACTGGGACACAGATTATTACACAACAGATTATGATACAGCAGAAGAAATTGATAAGTATGCAAAAGATGTAACAAAGAGAATTGCAGAAGAGGGCATTACTCTTATGAAAAATAATGGAACATTACCTCTTTCGAAGGGGCAGTCGGTTTCATTGTTTGGGCGTAGAAGCGTGGATGTTGTCTGGGGCGGTAATGGCTCTGGAGCAGGCGATCCTGCTCAGTGCACATCTATCCAGAAGGCACTCCAGGACGAAGGCTTTAATGTAAATGATACTTTAACAAAGCTCTATTCTGAGAATCTTGATAAGGTTGAGTCCATGTCATACACAATGGACAAGCCAAGTGCAATGACATATTACATTGGCGAATTTCCAATGAGCTATTACAACAATAGTGTTACAGCATCATATGAAAAATATCATGATGCAGCCATTGTTGTGTTAGGCCGTCAGGGTGGTGAAGGTATGGACCTTTGCTCTGATTTAAAGGGAAGCATTTCAAGTGGCGAAACAGCCATGTCTAATGATGTAGCAGAAACAAAAAATTACGAAGATGGACAGCACGAGCTTGAGCTTTGTAAGGAAGAAAAGGATCTTTTAAAGCATGTTGAAGAGAACTTTGACAATGTAGTGGTTGTTATAAACAGCGCCAATGTTATGGAGCTTGGAGAATTGCAGGATGATGAAAATGTAGATGCTGTACTTTGGATGGCATATCCAGGTTCTAGAGGAACAGTTGCTTTAGCAGAGATTTTAAATGGAACTATTAATCCATCTGGTCATACAGTGGATACATGGCCAAGAGATCTTACAGCAGATCCAACTTATGCAAATGTAACAACAGAGAAATACTCTAACACAGATGGATACATGATTGAGTATGAAGAGGGCATCTATGTTGGATACAGATGGTATGAAACAGCTGCGGCTGAGGGTGTAATCGACTATGACAATGCTGTTGTTTATCCATTTGGATATGGACTTAGCTATACATCATTTGCACAGGCAATTACAGATGTTAAGGAAAATGGAAACAATATCGACGTAACAGTGTCAGTAACAAACATTGGTGATGTTGCAGGTAAAGATGTAGTTCAGATTTATTACAGCGCACCATTTAACGGAGATATTGAAAAAGCTGAGGTTGTATTGGCAGCCTATGATAAAACAGATGATATCAACCCAGGAGAGACAAAAGAGTACACTCTTTCCTTTGGAAAAGATACAATGGCAAGTTTTGATTACAAGAATGCTGGCTGTTATGTGCTTGACGAGGGAAGCTATATCATTTCAGCACGTAAGAATAGCCATGAGTTATATGGTGAAAATTGCGAATACGAATATGTAGTGGATTCCAAAGTGGTATACGATTCATCTAATCCAAGACCTACAGAGGTGGAGGCTCAAACAGGTGAATACGTAAACTATTCGGATGAATGGAAAGCTAATCATCAAACTGTTGCAGCTACAACAAAATTTGATGAACAGAACGCTCATTTCGAAGAAGGAAAGTCAACAATTCTTTCAAGAACAGATTTTGCTTCAACAATGCCAACAGCGCCTACAGCAGATGACCTGAAGGCAGCTGACAGTGTAGTAGCTAATTTTAAAGAGTACAAGCCTGATTATTATGATAATGCTGATGAAAAGCCAGCAACAGGTGAAAACAACAAAATAAATGCAGTAACCCTAAGAGGTGCTACATATGATGATCCTAGATGGGATGCTCTGCTTGATGAATTAACAGAAAAAGAAATGACAGAGCTAATCTATTCAGGAAACCAGGGAACAATACCTGTTAAATCTATTGGACTTCCAATGTCCAATGCTACAGATGGCCAGAAGGAAATAAAGCTTGAGGCTCCTACATCAGGATACACAAATATGAATGGTTCAGTTACATTATCTAGCGATGACCCATCAGTGCTTGAGGACTTTGATGCAACATCATTCACAGTAAATGTTAATACAGGTGCTATTGAGCAGTAATTACATTACTAATCTTAGCTGGCCAGCTTTTTAGTTGGTCAGCTTATGCACTTTGGGGGATTAGATGAATATTCATTTGACGATTATAATGCTGCTAAACGCTATAGAATTAGCAGTGCCATGTACAATTTTAGCTAGAAATTTGGAGCGGAGAAACTATTTTGTTCTTCGCTTATTTTGCTGTTTTGCATTAGTATTTGTATACATTTTTTTATTTCCATTAGAGGGGCTAAATTACTTGCTTATACATATTCCAATCATACTTGTTGCTTTCCTCTATTTAAAATTATGTTATAAAACAACTATGACACAAACTGTGTTCTTAGGAACAATTGGATATACCTTAAAGCATATATCAAGCTTAATAAACTCTATAATCACAGTGCTTTTTCCAAGAGTATTTGGACATTTCAGTGAGACTAAAGGGGAGTATTTCATTTTAGGCTATGCGTTGATTATAGGAATTGATATTATCGTATTTTCGATAGCCTACTATATTACAGCCAAGAAAGCTATTAGAGCAGAGTTGCAAAAGAACGCCACTATCCCAATGAGTATTTTAGGGGCGATAGTGCTGATAATGAATCAGTTCTGGTCACTTGGTATTGTGATAGCAGGGGCGGATTATACAGTTTCCTATAGCTCTTTAATTGAGTATATCTGGAATCTAATGTTTTGCTTTTTGGTTCTTGCTATTCAGTTTAACATTGTGCAAATAAGTGAGAAGGATAAAGAACTAGAAATAACCCAAAGACTTATTGCGGATAAAGAGCAGCAATATAAAATGTCTAAATCCAATATGGAAGCAATACAAAAAAAGTGTCATGACCTAAAATACGAAATTGCTGCAATTGCAATGGGCATTGAACCAGCGAAGCATGCTGAAGATGCTATGGCTATGCTTAGAACCTTTAATAGTGATATTAAGACAGGAAATACTACTCTTGATATTATTTTCAATGAAAAGAATTATTACTGTAAAGATCATGATATCGTATTTACTCCAATGATTGATGGGGCTGCCCTTTCCTTTATTAAGACAACGGATTTATATGTCCTTTTTAGTGGGCTAATTGATAGTGCTATATCATCAGTCAGACAGTTAGCAAATCACACAAAAAGATATATCTATATTTATGTACACTCCGAAAAGGGGTTTTTGCTTATTCAAATAGAACATCCTTTGGACTTGGATAAAGATTATATTTTAAAAGAGCGAAACGGGCAGATAATTGTAAAACGACCAGAACTTGCAGGACTTGAATATGTTATTGAAAAATACGATGGTAGTATAAATACAAAGCTTGAAGAAGATATTTTTATGCTAAATATCATATTCCCTATAAGTGAGAGTCTAGAACAGGAGAAGAAATGAGGAACATAGCAATTGTGGATGATGACGCAAATATACGTCAGCAGTTACAATCCTATTTAAAAAAGTATACAGAAAACTTTGGAGAAGATTTTGTAGTTAGCGAGTTTTCTATTCCAGAGGCTTTTCTTACTAACTATAAATCAAACTATGATGTGGTTTTTATGGATATTGATATGCCTGGAATGAACGGACTTCAGGCTGCAAAAAGACTTCGAAAACTAGATGAAAAAGTAGTGCTTATATTTGTAACCAATTTAGCTCAGTATGCTATCAAAGGGTACGAAGTAGCCGCTACAGATTTCGTTGTAAAACCTTTAGAGTATACTAAGTTTGAAACAAAGATAGCTCGTGCTATTAAGCTTACAGATGACAGAGCTAAAAGCCCATCATTACTTCTTAGGGTAGAAGATAAGATGGTTTCTATAAAGATGGAGGATATTCGTTATGTGGAAGTACAAGGACATAATGTTTATTACCACACCGGCAAGGATACATATAGAATAAGAGGAACTCTAAAGGAATCTGCTGCCGAACTTGACAGTAACGAATTCTTTATGTGTGCTAAATGCTATCTTGTTAACCTTGCATATGTTGAATCTGTAAAAGGAAATGTAGTGACTGTTGCAGGACAGGATATTACTGTAAGCCGACCAAAGAAAAAGCTATTTATGGAAGCTCTAGCAGCGTATCATAACAAAAGATAAGCAACTTATGGCAACTTCATAACAGTTGGTGACACTTATATTGAGATGACCCTCCTTAAAAATTAGTATGTAACTAGTTTTAAAGGAGGTTTTTTTATGAGAAAAATGAAAAAGGTTTTTGCATTAGGTCTTATCTTATGTGGTATTTTTTCAGGTTGCGGCCAAAAACAAGAGCAACAACAGGCACAGGTACAGCAGACGGCGGCCCAGGAATATCAGTGGGATTTTGCAAAAAAGAATGGCGACATTGATGCATTGAAAGAAGAATGTGATGAAAAAGGTGAAGTAATAACAATTGAGTATGAAACACCTGCATATGCCATTAATGACTTAAAAGGTGTTGATGAGACTCTTACAAAGACAATGACAGTATATCTGCCATATGGTTATGACGAAAATGGTCAGTACAATGTTTTATATTTATTGCATGGAACCAGGGGTGAAACTGATCCAGCAATGGAAACTATATGGTTAGAGGGATGGTCTGCTACACGTAATATCCTTGACAACATGATTAAAGAAGGAATGTGTGAACCAACAATCGTTGTATGTCCTACATACTATTCGGAAATGGAAGGGTATGAAATGACAGAGGATGATGCAAAAGCCTTATCAGAAAAGCTAAATGATGAAATGATATACGCTGACAAAGCTGAAGATGGCGGGGAAGTAGACAATGCACAAAACATTTGGCCTGTATATTTTGGTCAGGAGTTAAGAAACAATATTATTCCAACTGCTGAATCTCAACTTGCAACATACGCAGGGCACGATGTGTCAGAAGAAAACTTAATAGCAACAAGAGACCACAGAGCATTTGCAGGCCTTAGCCGTGGCTCTATGACAGTTGCTCGTTCTGGTATGACAGATAATGCAGATTTATTTGCTTACTTTGGAATGTATTCCGGGGCATGGCAAAAGCCAGAAGCTTTTGAAAAAGCAATGACAGAGGACTTCGCTGATTATGAAATAAAGTTTTGGTATAACGGAAACGGAGCAGGAGATTTTGCTCTTGAAAACCATAAAGATTTTTGTGAAAAAGTACTATCAGACATTCCTGACAAATTTACAGATGGGCAGAATTATGCATTTGTAAAGCTAAGAGACGGTGCCCATATGTTTGCCAGCTGGCAGGCTGATTTATATAATTCGCTCTTAGTATTCTTCAAATAATTCTTCTTTACCTCATCCAGTAGCAAGGTCCATGTGGCCTTGCTACTTTTTTTATCTCTACACACCAATCATTCATCTGTTTTTTCGGCAACCATGTCTGATAGAGCGTATTGTAACAGAGATTCAGGGCTGGAAGAAGGATTAATCCATTCAGGTATCTTTTCCTTAGGAAATATTAGAGGCATTCTATCATGTATTTTAGAAAGCTCAGGACTTGGCTCTTTTGTGAGGATTACAAATACTGGGTAGCCATCTTCAATTCGATATAGTCCACAAAGCCAGGTGATGGTGCTGCCTGCAGGCTGAATGGCATATTTATCCCCAGTCTTTACCTTCCCGTCAGAACTTTTCAAATGCTCCCACTCGTAGTAATAAGCAGCTGGA
>JAGBJE010000197.1 GCA_017934625.1 Pseudobutyrivibrio sp.
AAGCAGCAGCTCAGCTTGTTGAGGAGCTTGGCGGAGAGGTTGTTAAGATTATCTTCCTTATGGAGCTTGCAGGTCTTAAGGGACGTGAGAAGCTTGCTAAGTATGATGTAGCATCAGTTGTTACATACGAAGGAAAGTAATAGAGATTTTTCAAGGGCAGTACTTTCAGGGTACTGTCCTTTTTATAGTGCAGATACTACAGAAACCCTCATCAGTCACCTGGGGTGACAGCTTCCTCTAACATGGGGAAGCCATAGGAAGGATACTATGGAATTAAAAGAAATCGCATGCATTAAAACAGGGTTTACGCAGAAATTTGGTATACCTAGGCAAAGTGGGCTGGCAGATGAAATAGGTTATATTGTTTTCACCCCAGAATATAGAAATCCTACATATATAGAAGGCATTACAGATTATGATTATCTGTGGTTGTTATGGGGATTTTCTAAGAACAAGCCACTAGAGGGAGGCACTGTAAGACCACCTCGCCTTGGTGGGGAAAAGCACATGGGGGTGTTTGCAACCAGAGCACCATACAGACCTAACAATATAGGTATGTCTTCGGTGAAGCTTTTAGAGGTAAGACAAACAGAAAATGAAGGACCTGTTCTGGTGGTAAGTGGTGTGGATATGTTAGATGGCACACCTATTTATGATATAAAGCCTTATATCCCTTATGCTGATGCACATCCAGATGCCAGGGGCGGATTTACTGATTCATTGTCAAAAGGCCAGCAGGTGCAGGTGGATTTTCCTGAGGAGCTTCTTGAGAAGCTTCCAGAAGATATTAGGAGGTCTGCAATACAGGTGTTATCCCAGGACCCAAGGGCTGGCTATGATAGAGGAAAGCAAAGAGATTTTAGAATGGCATATCATGGATTCGACATTGTATTTGAATCTACAGACTATGGTTTAAAGGTAATAGATGTAATTAAAATGTAGTAGCTTTTTAAATCATAAAGAAATATTGCAAAAACAGATTTGCAAAAATACTGATGAGTAAGTAAACCCCAGATATTTGACTATATGTTCCATGATTGATAAAATTATCTTCGAGTGAATTCACTCTGGAGAATATATTATTATGGAAAATGATGTCAGACGAAAAAAGCATAAAAGAAAACGAAAAACAGGTAGGCTTATCATACCTATCGCAGCTGCAATTGTAGTAGTCTGCGCTGGGGTAGGGGCCTACTTTTATTATGATTATTCCAATAGAGTTTATTCAAAGTGTCAGGTGGAGCTTGGAGGACAAGTGGAAGCTAATGACTTTTTGAAAAATCCTAATTATTCGGCTGAAATTGTCAGTGGAAGTGTATATACCACAGATATAGCAGGAAGCTATGACATAAAGATACGTGTAGGGCGATACACTTACGATTGTACCTTAGAGGTTATAGATTCCATAGCTCCAGAGCTTACAGTAAAGGAGCTTACCCGCACTAAGGAAGAAATCCCCAGTGCTGAAGAATTTGTAGAGTCAGTAAGTGATGCATCAGGCAATGTAAATGTTTATTTTGGTGATGGAATAAGCTTTGATAATTATGGAGATATTCCCGTTACAATAGCTGCAGAAGACCCATCAGGAAACCGCACAAGTGTAGATACTGTGTTACATCTGGTGGACGAGTACGATATAGTGCCTCCTGTAATAGAAGGACAACTTGACAAGGTAGTTTATACAGGACAGGCTGTTAGCTTTAAACAGGGTATTACGGTTACAGATAATGTAGATACTGATATAGAGGTTACAGTAGATAGCAGTCAGGTGAATTTAGATGTGCCAGGGGACTATCCTATTGAATACACGGCGACTGATTCCATGGGAAACATGGATTTAAAGGAGGGCGTCATCACTGTAATAAAGGCGGAGTACACAGAGGATGAGGTAAACGCCTTAGCTGATGAAGTACTTGCTGAAATCATTACAGAAGATATGTCAGATTATGATAAAGCACATGCAATATATGTGTGGGTGAAGGGGAACATGGGCTATAGCGAAAGCGAAGATAGAGGTGACTGGCTAAAGGGCGCCTATGATGGTCTTAAGAATCGTCATGGTGATTGCTATAACTATTTTGCCGTAAGCAAGGCGCTGCTTACAAGGGCTGGTATTAAAAATGAGGATATCGAAATCATTCCAACTGCCACCAGACATCATTTCTGGAATGTAATAGATTGTGGCGAGGGCTGGAGACACTTTGATACCACACCTCGTACAGATAAGGAATTCAAAGGATTTTATCTTACAGATGAGGAGCTGATGGAATATTCCAATGCCCATTATCGTTCCCACAATTACGATAGAGAAATCTACACATATTTTAATTAAAGAAGGCTTCTCCCTTTGGGAGAAGCTGACTGATGAGGGTGAATATGAAAAAACTAGGAATAATAGGCGGTCTTGGCCCAATGGCAACAGCATATTTTATGCGCCGCATTATTGAAATGACCGATGCAGCAACGGATCAAGATAACATAGAAATGATAATATACAACTGCCCAAACATACCAGACAGGACAGGCTACATATTAGGAGAGAGCGAGGAAAGTCCACTTCCTAAGATACTAGAGCTTGCACATGAATTAGAGCGGCAGAATGTTGATTATATAGCTATGCCATGTATCACAGCTCACTATTTTCACGACCAGATTGCAGATAGCGTATTTGTGCCTGTATCAAATGGAGTAAAGGAAGCTGCCTTGTATCTACACGAAAGAGGAATTAAAAATGTAGGTATTATGGCTACAGATGGCACAGCCCAGATGCATCTGTTTGATTCTGTGTTCAAGGACTACGATATTAAATGCATTTATCCATCTACAGAATGCCAAAAGCTTGTAATGTCTATTATATATGATGATGTTAAAGCTGGCAGACGTGTGGCAATGAAGGAGTTTGAGCTGATTAAAAATGAGCTTTTAGAAGCAGGGGCAGATGTGATAATACTAGGCTGCACTGAACTTTCTATTGTAAAGCGAGACCACAATGTGGGAGACAAGGTGCTTGACATCATAGATGTCCTGGCCGCAGACTGCGTCAAAAAATGCGCTAGGCTTAGAGAAGAATACGAAGAATTAATAACAAAATAAAAATGCCTTCCCATTGAGGAGAAGGTGCCCCGAAGGGGCGGATGAGGGTAAAATATGCAAAACAACGTACTAGATTATTTAAACGAATCTTTGGACCGTGTACCAGACAAAATCGCATACGCCGATGATGACGTACAGCTTTCATTTTCAGATGTAAAAAATATTATGGATTCCGTGGGAACACATCTTCTAAATATGGGCTGCAACCATGAACCTGTTATCGTGTTCATGAAAAAGAGCCCTAACACCATTGCAACATTCTTTGGTGTAATTAATGCAGGCTGCTATTATGTTCCAATTGATAGCGAAATGCCTGCAACCCGTATTAATCTTATATTAGAAAATTGCAAGCCAAGGGTGATTATCTGCGATGAATCTACATTGGAGATTGCCAAGGGATTTGATTATCAGGCAGAAGTACTACTCTTTAATGATATCGTAAATACGAAGCCGGATGAAGCTGCCCTAGCTCAAGTGAGAAAGAAGGCCATCGATACAGACCCTATCTATATCGTGTTTACATCAGGCTCTACAGGTGTGCCTAAGGGAGTATGTGCTTGCCATCGTTCAGTAATCGATTACATAGAGCAACTGTCTGAGACATTAGGCTTTAACGAAGATACTATATTTGGAAATCAGACACCACTTTATTTTGATGCATGCCTTAAAGAGCTCTATCCAACTCTTAAGTTTGGGGCAACCACTTATCTGATTCCACATTCATATTTTATGTTCCCAGTGAAGCTGGTGGAATACATAAATGAGCATAATATTAATACGGTATGCTGGGTAGTTTCTGCACTTACAATGATTAGTGCTTTTGCCACATTTGATACTGTAAAGCCTACCACACTTCGTACCATTGCATTTGGTAGTGAAGTATTTCCAATCAAGCAGTTTAGACTGTGGCGTGAGGCTTGCCCTGAGGCAAAGTTCTTTAATCTATATGGCCCAACAGAGGGTACAGGAATGTGCTGCTACTATCCAGTAGAAAGAGATTTTGCTGATGATGAAGTAATCCCTGTAGGCTTCCCATTCAAGAATACTCAGATTTTGTTGCTTAAAGATGATAACACATTGGCTGAACCGGGAGAGCAGGGAGAAATCTGCATTCGCGGAACATCAGTTACGCTTGGTTATTACAACAACCCGGAAAAGACTAGAGAGGCCTATGTTCAAAATCCTTTGAATACAGCTTATCCAGAAATCATTTACCGCACAGGAGATATGGGCCACATCAACGAATACGGCGAGCTTATTTTCCATTCCCGTAAGGATTTCCAGATAAAGCACATGGGACACCGTATCGAGCTTGGCGAAATCGAAGCCAATGTAAACCTTGTTCCAGAAATAAAGCTCTCAGGCTGTATCTACGCCAAGGAACAAGGCAAGATAGTGCTTTACTATGTAGGTGACATCACAGAGGGCGACCTTATCAAAGCACTTAAAACAAAGCTGCCACGCTACATGCTGCCAAACAAGGTCAACCGCCTAGAGGAAATGCCTTTCACAGCCAACGGCAAGATAGACCGTGTGCGTCTTACCAAGATGTTCGAAAGCCGTTAGTCCGCCTGTTACGCTAACAAGCATTATGATTTCTCCGTCGAGCTGAAGAAAGCTCTCCTTGAGAAATATAATAGCTTGTTAACTACAGGCTCATATAATAAGCGGCTACTCAACCTAGGCAAGCGCAAGCAAGATATGACCATCATTTTCCGAGTGTAATGAAGGAAAATGTTGGTCTAGTAAGCGGAGCTTACATCAGTGGCTTGCGGGAGCACGGAGTACTCGGAGGCCGCTACGATAATAAGGAGAAAAAACATGGAAGAATTACTTACAATTTTAGGAGATTTACACCCAGAGGTGGACTTTACTACCGCAAAGGATTTGGTGACAGGAGGAATACTTGATTCATTTGATATTGTGTCACTGATTTCAGAGATTAACGAGGAATTTGATGTTACTATTGGTGCAGCAGAACTTACACCTGAGAACTTTGCGTCAGCAGAGACAATCTACGCCTTGATAAAGGCAAAATTAGATGATGAGGACTAATTAATGTTATTTACATCGTATGGTTTTATAGGATTTTTGATTATCGTATTTACGATATATTATCTTTTGAAGGGTGACTGGCAGTGGCTTTTCTTGCTACTTGCCAGCTACATTTTTTATTTCTTGGCAGACCCTAGATATCTGATTTTTATTGCAGTCACCACCGTGACTACATTTTTTGCTGCCAAAAAGATTTCTGATAAAAAGGAAGCCTTTGAGGGTTGGTTTAAAGAGCATAAAAAGGAATATGAAAAGGAAGAAAGAAAGGCTCTTAAGGCTAAGGAGCATTCTATAGAAAAAAAGATATTTTTGGCATGCCTTCTTTTTAACTTAGGTATACTTGCAGTTACAAAGTACACTAATTTCACTATTGCAAATATCAATTCCATTTTAAACACTTTTGGCAGGGCAGATGGTATTTCATTTGTAGATTTGATTATCCCAATGGGTATTTCATTTTACACCTTTCAGTCTATGGGATATCTTATTGATGTGTTCAATGGTAAGTTTAAGGCGCAGGATAATCTGTTTAAGTTTGCACTTTTTGTGTCATTCTTTCCACAGCTGGTGCAGGGACCTATTAGTAGATATGCTGATCTTAGTGAGACCTTATATGCTGAGCACAGGTTCAATTGGCAACAGGTTAGCTTTGGATTAGAGCGAATCCTATGGGGATTTTTCAAGAAGCTTGTTATTGCAGATAGAATCCTGGTGGCTGTACAGGCAATCATTGCAGACCCAGATACCTACAATGGCTTCTATGCATTTGCAGGTGCAATGTTCTACGCACTAGAGCTTTATGCAGATTTTACCGGTGGAATAGATATTACTATTGGTGTTGCTGAGACTATGGGAATCAAGGTTACTGAGAACTTTATTCGTCCATATTTTTCTAAGAACATCAAGGAATACTGGAACAGATGGCATATTACCATGGGAACATGGTTTACAGATTATATTTTCTATCCAATATCTGCCAGTCAGTTTATGATGAAGCTTTCTAAGAAGAGTAGAGCACGCCTTGGAAACAATCTTGGCAAGCGTGTGCCAGTATATCTTTCAAGCTTTATCGTATGGTTTACAACAGGTATCTGGCATGGAGCCAGCTGGAACTTTATCGTATGGGGACTTGGCAACTTTGTAGTTATTATGATTTCTCAGGAGCTAGAGCCTTTGTATCGTAAGTTCCATAGTAGATTTCATGTAGATGGCACCTCCTATTGGAGATTATTTCAGGTAATCAGAACAGTGCTTATTATGAGTAGCCTTCGTATGTTTGACTGCTACAGAGATGTACCACTTACCTTTAAGATGTTTGGAAGCATTTTTACAGAATCAAGCCTAGCACAGCTGACACCAGCAGCCTTTACAGGGATGGGAATCACAGGCTTTGACTATGCTGTTGTATTTGTAGGAATGTTAATACTTATTGCGGTCAGCCTAATCCAAAGAAGTGGAAGTGTTAGAGTGAAGATTGCAAACTGCGCGGCGCCAGTACGCTTCATTATATGGTACGGTTTATTTATGGCAACACTAATATTTGGCGCCTACGGCATCGGATATTCGGCCAGCCAGTTCATTTACAACCAATTTTAAAAAAGTGAAGGCTTCCCCTTGAGGGGAAGCTGTCAGCGAAGCTGACTGATGAGGTGTTTAATGAAAAAACTTATATCAATTATATTAATTCTCACCATAACCATCACAGGCCTATTCCTTGCCACCAAGCTCCTGGAGCCTAAATACATGTCAGGCATACTAGAGGGTGCAATGATAGGCGAATACTATGATGACCCCACAGAACATGATGTGGTATTCATCGGTGACTGTGAGTTATATGAGAATATTTCCCCGGTGTACCTGTGGGAGAATTACGGAATTAATTCATATATAAGAGGAAGTGCACAACAGCTTATCTGGCAGTCATATTATCTGGCAGAGGAGACTATTAAAAGAGAGCACCCTGATATGATAGTGTTCAATGTGCTTTCTATGAAATATAACGAGCCACAAAACGAAGCATACAATCGTATGACTATCGATGGTATGAAGTGGTCTAAAAGCAAGGTTGATACAATCAATGCATCCATGACAGAGGATGAGAAATTTATCGAGTATCTTTTCCCAATCCTTCGTTATCACAGCAGATGGAGTGATTTGAACTCTGATGATTTTAAATATCTGTTCCATAGGAACAAGGTTTCCTTCAATGGTTACTACATGCGAGTGGATGTAAAGGAAGCTACAGATGTTCCAGAGGGACGTCCTCTTGCAGATTATCAGTTTGGAGACAATGCCTACTCTTATCTTGATAAGCTTACAAAGCTTTGTAAGGATAATGACGTAAAGCTTGTGCTTGTGAAGGCGCCAACACTTTATCCATACTGGTATGATGAATGGGATAAGCAGATTGTAGATTATGCTAATGAGAATAATCTTACCTATATTAATTTCCTTGAAGCTCAGGATGAAATAGGCTTAGATTGGAGCAAGGACACTTATGATGGTGGATTGCATCTTAACCTGGCTGGAGCTGAGAAGCTTTCAAAATATTTCGGAGAGATTCTTTCAAATGATATGAATGTACCTGATAGAAGAGGGGACGAAAAGCTTACAAAATACTGGGATTCTGTAGAAAAACGTTACAATGCCGAAATCAAAAGGCAAACTGATAACCTTGAAAAGTTTGGTAACGTCCATGGGGACACTGAGGATTAGTAACAAAATTTTCACATGACAATTAAATACTGCGGTGTTATAATTCTGTTAAGAATTGGTAAACAAGAATTATTTATAACGAAAGATTGAGGTGAGTGTTATGAAGATTCAATCTAACGTAAATACATCACAGTATCAGAACAGCGTTAATCACATGAAAGCTACTGAGGAGCAGCAAAAGAAAAGTGCTAAGGAGCTTTCATCAGGTAAGAAAGTTAATGGAGCAGCTGATGATGCAGTAGCTCTTGCAATTTCTAAGCAGATTGAAAAGGAAGTTAATAGCTTAAATCAGGGTAGCAAGAATATTTCATATGGAATTGATGCTACAAACATTGCAGATGGTGCTCTTTCAAATATCTCAGATTCTCTTGGAGATATAGAGCAAAACACAGTAAGAGCAATGAATGGACTGTATTCTGATAGTGATAGAGCTATTTTGCAGGAGGCTAATAATCAGTCTGTTGCTACTATCAATCAGACAATCAATCAGGCTCAATATAATGAAAAGAACCTGTTGGATGGAAGTACTGGAGATATGAATATTTATACTGGTACAGCCAGCGCTACAATAACAGAAGCAGATGCTAAATCAGCTATGGCAGATTTAGAAAATTTTGATGTATCGGGAAATCCTGATAACATTTCTACAGATGCACTAGATAGCACATACTCAAAGCTTTCATCTATGCGAAGCCAGATAGGCGCCGAGACTAATGGACTTGAGGCAGCCTATAGTGTGAATAACAACACAGCAGAGAACCTTACAGCAGCCCAGTCTCGCAAGGAGGATGCGGACTTTGCGGATGCTGTTACGGAAATGAAGAACAGCAGGATTGTTAATCAGGCACAGAACATGGCTTTGAAGAAGCAAATGGATAGTGAAGAAAGCCTTGTAACTAAGATGTTTGAAGCATAATTTTGTAAGTTAAGTAACCCAAGCCTAAATTGGCTTGGGTTTATTTTGTATTTTGAGTAATTTTATACACTTTTAGGAAACCTGTGTCCCAAAAATTAGTTTCCATAATGGTATTTCTATGCTATAATTTCTTTCGGGTTTAATTAATAAGGGAGGATAATAGAATGAAAAAGTATTGTAAAATTCTTTCATTGGCTATTGCCAGTGCTTTTTTATTGCAATCTTTTGCTCCTGTTTCAGTATACGCTGAGGCTGATGCTTCTACAGAAGCAATGGCAGATGGACAGGCTGCAGAAGATAAGGTAGTTACAGAAGCCGTTATTCCTGAGACGGAAGTGACTCCTATTGAGGATGTAGTAATAGAGCATACAGAAGATGTTACAGATGATTCTATACTTGATACAGTTGGCGTACCAGCAGAGGAAGCCGCTGTAGTAGAGCCAGTTGAGACAGCTTCTGAGGCGGTAGCACAGGACGTATTAGTAGACGCTAAAGAGGAGACAGAAAAGACAGAGGAATCAGAAGAAATCGATTTAGATAAGCTAGAACTAATTGAACCAGAGGATGGTAAAGATTTCAATTCTGATGGTGTATCTGATTTAATGACAAAGCTTTTATGTGATGGAGAGATTCTCACAGCTGATGGCAACAAGGTATTTGGAAGCTATTCTTATCTTGATGTTCAGAAGACTAACGATTTAGATGGTGACAACCTTTTAAATGGTGATGAATTTGTTATTAAGACAGATGACAATGGTAAGGAGTATGCAGAGCTTTTATCAGATCCAACAAAGCTTGATACAGATGAAGACGGTATTAATGATGCAGATGATACAGCTCCATTTGAGTACGGTCTTGCAGGAGGTGTAGTTGGTTCTGTCAGATTAGTTGCTCGTCATGACGAATCTACAGGCAACCCAACACATGGCCATGTATATATTGTATACACAAGCTATGTAAACAATCTTACTATTAGCATTGATGATTTGTATGGATATTACCTTACAAATCCACAGTACCAGGCTCAGCTTAAGGCTGCAGCAGAGGGCGATAATGCTCAGGTTGTTTCTTGGAGAAGCACAGTTAATGAAATCACTGATGCTAACTCTTCTGAGAGAGATGCTGCTGCGAGCGAGATGTTTGTTCCACAGGAGCATGAATTACATACTGCCGGTTCAGTAGTTCTTAATCGTGGTGATTATGTTTCTATCGGTAACTATGGTATGGCAACTACACAGGAGGTTGTTGCAGACTATGTAAAGCAGGCTGAAGTACTTTTCAAGGATAACTATGATGAGCTTGTTAAGCTATGGAATGGGGCAACAGGCGAGAACAGAGATGAGCAGTATGTTAAGGATCATTTCTACGAGGTAATTATGCACCTTGGACAGAGCAGCCAGATTATGGTTGATAGCGTTCTTAATGGCAAGACACCAGGTGGTGTATTTATTAACCGTGAGCTTTACAATCAGAAGTTTGGCTATGATCAGGGACCAAATGAAGTAATTGAACAGGATATTACAGCTGATCAGACTAAAACCATGATGGATTACTTCGGTAAGGAAAGCAGCTTTAATATGATGTCACACAACTGTACAACAGTTGGTGTCGGCGCATGGAACGCAGTATTTGGTTTCAAGACAAATGATGATGGACAGGTTGTTTCATCAGATTACTATGTTAATCCTGGTTTCAATGTATTAGGTTACCAATTTGATTTCCCGGTTGTTGTAAAGAATGTAATCAAGAATATGTCTAATCTTTCTGGTTACATTGGACCTATGACATACGTTACAGGTAAGGCTGTTACAAACACTGTTAATACAAGTGTTACTACATTTGATATTATTAAGCTTTTCAGAGAAAAGGTTGTACCAGTTGTACCTACACCAACACCAGCAGGTCCAACAGTTACTCCTGCAAACCCATCAAACCCATCAAACCCATCAAACGGTGGAAATAATGGTTCAAGCACTTCTGTTAATAATACAAGTACAGGAGCGACAATTGATTTTGCAAGTATGATTTCGCCTACACTTACAGCAGCTACAAATATGCTTACTTTGGATGAGGCAGTACCTGCTGCAGCAGTATCTACTAGAAGAGCTAGGAGAAGCGTAGCATCAGCTACAGACCGTCGCTCAGGAGCAGATGCTGAGGAAGAGGTTGAAGAAGAGGAAGTACCAGAAGAAGAGCCTGAGGTAGAAGATACCACAGAAATCGAAGATGAGGATACACCTCTTGCAGTAGAGGAAGAAGTAGAGACAGGCTTCCCATGGACTATTATTGCAATAATCATTGGTGCATGTGCTGTAGCAGCAGTTGTTACAGTATCAATCAAGAAGAGAGCAAAATAGTTTTACCTTTACTTTAATTGTAATATTTGCTTTTAACACAGAGCTTTAGGATAATAATCCTAGAGCTCTTATTTTTTTGAAAAAACGTGTTGACAAATGCAATTAGATTGTGTACAATTGAATCAACCTAAAAGATTGTACAAAATCTAATAGGCTTCCTAAGTTTTTTCAAGGAGGTTATAATATGGAAAGATATGATATTGCAGTTATTGGTACTGGGCCAGCAGGCCTAGAAGCTGCTATTACAGCTAAAGTTAGAAATAAATCAGTTTTACTTATCGGAGGTAAGGGCTCATCTGATAAGGTAGCTAAGGCTCACACCATTCAGAACTATTTAGGTCTTCCTAATGTTTCTGGTGAGGATATGGCTAAGGCATTTTTAGATCATGCTACCTCAATGGGAGTAGAGATTACCGAGGATAAGGTTAATGCAGTTTATTCTATGGGTAAGTATTTCGCTATTCAATGCCACGGTGGAGATTACGAGGCTAGCTCAGTTATTGTTGCAGCAGGCATGACTACTATGAAGCCGTTTCCAGGAGAGATGGAGTTCTTAGGACGTGGAGTTAGCTATTGTGCTACATGTGATGCTGCGCTATACAAAGGCAAGACAGCCATCATCGTTGCCTATGGTGCAGAGGATGAGGAAGAGGCAGAGTTCTTAGCAGAGCGAGCTGATAAGGTTTATTACTTACCTCAGTATGAATACTCAGGTTCTCTTGGTGGTAATATAGAAGTAACC
>JAGBJE010000198.1 GCA_017934625.1 Pseudobutyrivibrio sp.
ATTTTTGCCTACAAATATTCTAAAATATCTAATTTTCCTTTTGGAAAATGACCCTAAAAACGATGACAAATTAATTGTACAAGCCGCCGTTGTCAGTAACAGGTTTAAGCCTTGTGAGACGAAAGATGCATTTAAAGGAACTATAATTTTGAGTTATCAACATGTCATTTTAGAAGAGATTAAAGCAATCTTAAATGGAAATGGAATTGATGCTCAGAGAATAAGAGAAATTATAAAAGATGATAGAGTAGTCAGTCAGCTTGAATCTATAGAGCTAATATATGATTTTGTGAAAAATATTGAAAGAGAGCTTCTGAATAGCTATAGAAAATATGATTTTTTTGATGAAATCAAACGTAATCAATTTGGAGCGATTATCAACAATTTAGTGATAACTGAATTCAATAAAAAGACTGGGATTATAGAGAAGCAATACCCGAACCCAACTTATTTTTCTACCTGGAATCTCAAAGAGATAGTTAAGATTTTAATTCCAATTCTTAAAGATGTTATTGAGCAGAATGCATATAAGCTTGCAGATACGGGCATAGTAGAATCTGCTCTTAGTATTACAGATATATACACACAATTGCAGAAAAAAGTTCATGGGCAGGATGGAGCCTTAGAAAGCTTTGTTAAAGGATTATATAATTCTTCACTGAATAATGATCCAGATATGCCTGAAGCTACCTATTTATTTGTTGGACCTCCGGGAGTAGGTAAGACATTCCTTGCTAAGCAGGTAGCTGACTTGCTCGGAAGACCTTGTAAGATATTTCAGATGAATGCTTATATTCATGAACAGGATACCCATGATTTGGTTGGACATGCGCCAACCTGGAAATCTGCTCAGGATGGTGTGTTAACAGAATATGTTTCCAAGAATCCACGGGCTGTGCTTATTTTCGATGAAATAGAAAAGGCGCATTCAAATGTAATCAGGCTTTTCTTATCGGTACTAGAAGGGGCATTTTTGGAAAGTCTTTACACTCAGAAAAAGGTAGATTTTAGCAAAACTATCTGCATTTTCACGTCTAATGCAGGGCGCGACTTCTTTGCTGAACATTATGGTGAGGATTTTTCTAGCATTGCTCAGCCTCAGTTGCTTGATATTATTCGAAATGATTTAGAAGCAGATAGTAAGGGGAAAAATGACCCGAGCAAGGTTGGATTATCTGCGTTTCCGTTAGAGGTGTTATCTCGCTTTGCTAAAGGAAATATTGTTGCTTTTAATCATATGAATATTGAAAAGTTAGTCCCTTTGATTAACGAGGGGCTTGCTGAAGGTGCGAAAATAATTGAGAAAAAGCAAAAGGTTAAATTGGAGTATGACAATGAGCTTTTACCATATCTTTTCCTGTTTAAAATGGGAAGTAAGTTAGATGCCAGAGGTGCAGTGGCGAAGAGTAAAGCATTTTTATTAGATAATACATACAAGATATTGGGACGTACTGCTCAAGATCCGGAAAAATATAAAAATGTTAAAAAGCTAGTATTCGCAGTAGATAAAAATGATGAGCTTGCTCACACTTTTGTGAAGGCAGATAAAAAGCATGTGATGCTTTCTTGTTCAAAAGATAATAGAAAGAAATATCTTGGAAGCAAGGAACAATATGGTGAAGGAGAAAACAGTGTATGGCATTATGTCTGGTCAAATGTTGCAAAGGATGACAAAGGAGATAAATATGAGGCAGTGGCAAAATCTGTAACAGAAGAGTTTGACATAGAAGCAGCATTTATCGATTTTTCATTTGCCGCTAATGAACAAAGTCCCACAATTGGTGATGGGCTATCCTACATAGATTCCATGGGGAGTAGAGTATTTGATTGGTTAAAAAAGGAACGTCCAGAGATTCCTATATATGCTATTTCTTTTGAAAATGACTTAGGTTTGGCAGATAAAAAATTACTTAGAGAAAAAGGGGTTAAAGACTTTTTAGTTTTTAGAAGCGAGGATTCAAATTCTATTTCTCAGATTGACAGCGTTTGTTATGGGATTTTCCTAGAGGAAAAATTAAATTCATTGTCTCGCAATGGACAGTTGCTTAATTTCGACGTAGCGTCAAAGTTGTCAGAGGATGGAGAAACTGTTCAGATTAATTTACATCAGTTCGAGACTATTAGAAATATGGATAAAGAGGCTGATAGTATGTTTATCTCTGCCGAGGAACTAAGTGCTGTAAATTTTGAGGATGTTATTGGTGCTGAGGACGCAAAGGAAGAACTGAAAAAGTTTATTTCATTTATCAAAAATCCAAAGAAATATAAAGACATGGGGCTGAGCGTTTCCAAGGGAATTCTGCTCTATGGACCTCCTGGAACAGGAAAGACTATGATGGCAAAAGCCCTGGCAAACGCAGCAGGATGTCCATTCATTTCTACTACTGGAGCTCAGATTGCAAGAGGTGAGCAGAGTATACGAAAAGCATTTTCTGTAGCTCGCAGATATGCACCTAGCATTGTTTTTATAGATGAAATAGATGCATTTGCTCAGGATAGGCAAAGTGGAGAAGGTATAACACTTTATGTTAATGAGCTTCTTACTGCAATGGATGGATTCGAGGATAATTCATCTCAACCAGTATTTGTAATTGCTGCTACAAACTTTGGTAGTGCTCATTCATTAAGTGGCGAAAATATTGCTTTAGATCCGGCATTGCTTAGAAGATTTGGAAATCGTATATACGTAGATCTACCAGGTAAGAATGAAATAATATTGTACTTGAATAAGAAGAAAGAAAAACTTGTCGATAAGCCTATCAATTTCAACAGCTTGTCAGCTGAAGACATTGACTTTATTGCAGAGATGTTTGTGGGAAAGAGCCTGGCCATTATCGATAATATTATTAACTATGCAGGTGGAAAGGCATTTAAAAGTAATCCTGACCATCCATTGATGGATAGACAGCTTCTGATAGATGCTTTTGAGGAAATGAATTATGGAAAGGAGATTTCTGTTGAGAAATCACAGTTAAGAAAAACTGCTATCCATGAGGCTGGCCATGCAGTTGTTGGCTGGGTTGAAGGAGGAGCTTGTACCCCTGTTTATGCAACAATTACTTCAAGAGCAAACTTCTTAGGCTATGTAAAACCTAATGTGAATGAGAATGCTGTTACTCGTACAAAAGACGAGCTTCTGGCAGAAATAAGAACAGATCTTGCGGGGCGTGCGGCTGAACTTATTTGTATCGATGGAAAGGAGCTATCAAGTGGCGCTTCAAATGATTTACGACGAGCATCCCAGCTGGCGCTTGATATTATTTCAAATTATGGTATGAGTGAGAATTCTTTGTTTACATTCCCACTGGTATTTGGTGAAGCAGGCGTGTCTCCAATGATGAAATCTGCAATCGAGGAAGCGGATGTAATTCTTAAGGCAGAAATGGAAAAGACAATGAGAATTGTTGAGGAGAATAAAGAGCTTATTATTAAGTTCGCAGATGCTTTGATTGATAAAGGACACTTAGGTAAAGCTGAGATTGCAAGGCTTATGTCAGAATAGCGGAGGTAGGAGGAATGAAAATGTACGAGCGCTTGGATGAGTATTTGGAGAGATATGTTGATAAATGTATAGAGGCGTTGGAAGGTATTTCTATTAATTATTCAGATTTTAAATCTCCAGAATTAATAGAAGCAAGAAACGTGGTTAATCAAAAGCCAGGTGGTGGAGTAAACCCTAATTATGATAATGAATTAACTCGCTTGATTTACATCTCTAAATATACATATTTCTACGGTGGATTATATGCCTTAATGTATAAAGAAATACTAGAGTCCGAGCAGTTTAAAGAATACTTATTAGATCCTGATAAAGAAATCAGGGTCTTGTCGGTAGGTTGTGCTAATCAAATTGATTTATGGGGGCTTTTGTTTACTTGCGAAAAGTGTGGGATAAAAAATAGGATTAGATATGTAGGGTGCGAAATTGAAGAAAACTGGAAAGAAATGACAATTTTTGGTCAAAATCCAAAAGAGGAGGGGTATGAGTTTCATTATGGAAAAAAAGCAGGTGATATAGGAAGGTTTCTTGATAAGAATTCTGATGAATATGACATTGTATTTTTGCCAAGTGTTTTCAATGAATTGAATTATAAAACAAGAGCTAAGATAAAGAAGTTACTTGCACACCCAGCAATTATTTGTGGGATAACTTGTCATTCCGATGAAGAGGTTGAAGATTTGGGGTTAGATTCACTCATAGATAGTTCTGAAAAAAATTATAAGGGCGATAAAATAAGTGATGTTCTTGAAAAAACTTTTGGGATAGATGGAGTATATAATTCCCCAGAGTGCATCCAAAGATATATAAAATTTACTACAAAAGAGGGAAATGAACCTCTGACATTTTGTCAATCAATGGAAAATAGAAAACGAAATCTTAGTTTTAAGATTTTAGGCCATGTTAATCCTATCGGTTTTGCACTTTTTATTAATAAATATTTAGAAGATATGGAAATCCCTAAAGAGTATCACAAAGAAATCAAAAGCAAAATGCAGGATTGGTTGATTTCTGGAGGGTATATATCTAAAGACGAAAAAAGAATAACTGATAAGGGAATTCAAAATGGTATGTATGAACGAAAGCATATAAGGGAAGGAAAAGAATCTTATTCAATAATTTATTATACAAAAGGCCAGGCGATTCTTAAAAGTATGATGGTAGATGCAATAATTGAGACAATAAAAACGGGGAAATAAATATGGCAATTTGGATTTATAGAGCTGGTAGAAAAGGTGAACACGAAAAAAAGTTTTTGGATGATGGCAGGATTTATTTGACTTGGCGTGGGCTGGATGACAGGTTTGTTAAATCATCGCCCGATGATATAAAACGAATGATTATGCAAGCTTTTCCAGGGCTATCAAAAGAAAAAGTAGTGGAGTATTATGTCCTGATTTATCCGATTGTCAACGGTATAAAAAAAGACGATTTAATCATTCTTCCAAGCAAATTTTCCAATACATTTCATTTTGGAAGAGTCCTTGGAGACTATGAATATGATGAAAAGGCACCAGAGTATTACAAACATTTTAGGCAGGTAGATTGGTTTGCTATAGATATTTCAAAGGATTTATTTGATAATCAAATCCTTTATGATACCAATATTAAGACGTCTGTTGGGAAAATAAAAAATAAAGATGTTGTAGATTATATAGAGTATATGGTGAAACATGATTGGAACCAACAACATCTAATGCCTTTTGATGATGAGTTTGAATTAGATTGGGAGTCTGCTGCTAAATCAACGATTTCTAAATATATCTATAGAAAATTTAAAGGATATGATATGGAAGAGCTGATATGCGAGATACTAAAGGCCAAAGGGTTCACAGTTTATAATGGACCTAAGGGGCCAGATGGTGGGCAGGACTTGCTTGCAGCAACAGGTGATATGGGATTTGATTCACCAAAGATATGTGTTCAGGTTAAGACACAAAGTTCCCATGTAAAAAAAGAGGTTGTGGATGAACTGACTGAGACTATTAAAAAGTTTCATGCAGAATACGGATTGTTTGTTGCATGGAATGGATATGATAAGGCTGTAAAACCAGCGGAGTATTTTTATAACATTCGCCTTTGGACTAGCAATGAGGTCGTAGATGAGGTGCTAAAATACTACGATAAATTTAGTCCTGAGATACAGCAGCGTATACCTCTAAAACACATTTGGATTTTGAATGATGTAGAGTAGAGGACTATTGATTGTTAAATTAGGAGGAAATAAAATGGAAAATTTTGCATTTGTAGACGGTTCTTTTAACAAAGATACGGAAGTATATGGCTACGGTGGATTCTTAAATGTGGCTGGTGAAAAAATAGTTCTGCAAGGACATGGGGACGTAAAAGAATTTGCAGAAAGTAGAAATGTGGCTGGAGAAGTCTTTGGAAGCATGGCCGCAATCCAAAAGGCAATTGAGCTTGGCGTAGAAGAATTGAAAATCTACTATGATTATGAAGGTATTGAAAAATGGGCCAGTGGAGAATGGAAAGCAAATAAGGATCTTACAAAGTTTTATAGTGGATATATTGCAGCTGCTAAAAATGTAATTAAAATCGAGTTTGAACATGTTAAAGCTCATACCGGAATAGATGGAAATGAGGAAGCTGATTGTTTGGCGAAAGAAGCGGTGGGCTTATAGTTAAAACAGAATAAGTTATTCAG
>JAGBJE010000199.1 GCA_017934625.1 Pseudobutyrivibrio sp.
TCAGAACAAGGAGCATTGGAACACTGTGATTTTAGACGGCAGTATTCCTGATGAAGATGTTAAACGTATGATTGCGGAAAGCTATGATCTGGTGACTGATTCTCCTACAAAACGTATATACGAAGCAGTAAAGCGTATTCCTCAGGGCAAGGTAGCAACCTACGGACAGGTGGCTGCCATGGCAGGCAATCCTAAAATGAGTCGAGCTGTAGGAAATGCTCTCCACAAGAATCCGGATTTTGAAAACATTCCTTGCTATCGCGTAGTAAATTCTAAAGGCGAGCTTGCAGGCGAGTATGTCTTTGGTGGCGCATGGGCTCAGAAGGAACTATTGGAGGCTGATGGAATCGTTGTCCAAAACGGAAAGGTAGATTTGGATAAGTATGGAATGGAAATTGAATAAATTATAAAAAGGTATTGACCTTGCCCTTGGGGCAGCCCTTAACATATGACCTAACAAGAAAACACTTAAGAAATGGAGGGCATTATGAAAGAAAAAATGACATCAGGAGAAATCGCAAAGCAGGCAGGGGTATCACCTAAGGCACTTCGTATATACGATGAAAAAGGACTTCTAAAGCCTGTTGATATCTCCGAAGGAAATTACAAGCTTTATGACAAGAGCTCACTTATTATTTTAGAAAAAATCATAGCACTCAAGCACATTGGATTTAGTTTGGAAGAGATTAAGACTAATCTGGAAAATGATGATTTGAGTTCCATCAAGGAAATACTTGAAAATCAGCTTGAAATGATGAATCAGAAAATATATGAGCTTGAAAAATCGGCTGGATGTATCAAATCAGCTCTTGCCAGATTTGATGAGAATCCTGATTGGGATGATATTGCAGATATCATCAAGAAGATGGAAATGAGCCAAGGCGCAGATGAGCGTAGATGGTATGCAGCAGATCACGCGGCCGACGGAATAGAGTGGTACGAGAAAATTTTCAATTCTATGTCTTTCAAGGAAACGGATACGGTCCTTGATCTTGGTTGTAGCTATGGTCTTTTGTGGAGAAAAAATTGGAAGCGCATTCCAGAAAATTTCAATGTGGAAGGTTACGATATTCACGGCAACTGGGCAGATGACCTTTATGAATATCTTAATGAAAATCGTACAACCCTTCCTAAGGGGACTGATATTCAGGTAATCTTTAGCAATCTTGAAAATAAGGCAACTTGGGAAAATATTAAAGAAAAGAAATACTCTAAGATTATTGCACATTACATTTTGTCATATCTTAATGATGAAAAGATTATAATCGAAAATGTGGCGCAGGTTCTTGAAAAAGATGGAATGTTTTCAGTTAATCATTATGGCGAGGCTGCAAAAGAATACGACTACTGGGAAAAAGTATTAGCCGAAGTAGGCTTAGATAATAAGTTTGCTTTAAAGAAGCGAGCAGAGCGAAGACAAATGGATGTGGAGTTTGAGGCACTTTTAGCAGAGCATTTTGAAAAAGTGGAGAAGGTAGCTCTTCCATGTCCTTTAATATTTGAAAGCGCTGAGGCACTCTTTGACAGAATGCTCAAAAAATATCCAGAAGGGAAAAAGTTTCTGGAAGATAACAGAAATAAAATCGAGGAATACTTTGACAGTGTAGTTCTGGGGGATGGACCTGTTACAGTAGATATGGATAGTGTGTTTTATCATTGTTTCAAATAATAGGGGGATGTTATGCAGATAGGGAGTTCAAATGATGCTGCCGCAGTGAAAGAGCAGTACAAAATATCAGCGGGTTTGGATACACAGTAGAAATATGGAAGGATTTAGTTTGGATAAGAAGACTACATACAGTGATTATCGAATATTTAACTAAAATAACTGTATGTTGGGCTGAGTGAAGATTCTTAGAATTGAGATGATACAGTTTTTTTACATATTTTCTCAAAATAACTGTCATAAAGAAAAAACGCGTACAGTTATTTTAGGAGAATGTATTAGAAAAACTGTATATATTTTTTACAAGTGCTTATTATACAGTTATTTTAGTATAAAGCTTAAAAATAACTGTATGGTTGCTTATTGCAAGATGATACAGTACAGTGATTTTGTAATTGCTCTATAAAAACACTGCTTTATTTAAAGATGTTAATGGAGAGCCTACGTTAAATCACATCATATGACTGATTTTGATGAATATAGCAGCAGATATATTGAATTCGAAATGTATATGTAGTGTAAAAATAAATGCATCCCAAACTAGCAGTAATGCTTTATGGGATGCATTTTAAATATTATAAGGATATAAATGCCGCCAGGCTTCCTCTATTAGCTCCCATTATTCTATGGGAATAGAAAAGCTTAGGATTGCAGCGGGTGCAGTAATTCGTAATTTCGATATGCTCCTCGGGAACGCCAGCCTCAAGGAATACTAATCGGCAGGCGGCCCATAAATCAAGCATATATTTATCCTTGTCATTTGGATTAAAGATAGAAGGACGAAGCAGTTCTGATTTATGTGAATCACCAAATGCCTTTATAAATTCTTCAGCCACATCAGCGCTAATTTCATAGCAATCCCTACAGATACTAGGAGCGATTCCACATAAAATATCAGAAGGCTGACAGGCGAATGCTTCATGCATTTTTTCGATTGTAACTTTTCCGATTTTTCCTACAGTGCCACGCCAGCCTGAATGAGACAATGCTATAACCTCTTTCACAGGGTCATAGAAGAATAGTGGAACACAATCTGCATAAAATGTGACCAGAGGCATATCCTTTACATTCGTGATAAGGCCGTCCACATTGTCGTATGGTAATGGCTTCGTTAATCCGTTCCCAGCATCCTTAGCATCCACAACTATTACGTTTGTAGTGTGAGTCTGCTTTGACAGACACATGCGCTCATAATTCATATCAAGGGCTGAAGCGATTCTTCGATAGTTTTCACGTACATTTCCATCTGAATCACCTCTGTTAAATCCAAGGTTTAACGAACCAAACACGCCTTCACTAACGCCACCGATTCGAGTGGAAAAGCCGTGCTTAACCCCGGCAGTCTTAAATGAATCAAATGTTAAAAATGATACTCCATTTTTGTTTTCTATGTTCATAAAGTTAACTAGCTCCTTAAAATTACTGGTTAAGAAGTGCTTCTAATTCGGAAACTGCAATATCATGGTTTTTATCCTTGGCATGAACGGCATACAGTCCGCACTCTCTAGCACCAATGACATTTCTTTCAGAATCATCGATAAACACACACTCTTCTGGCTTTAGGTTGTATTTTTCTAAAATACGTTCATAGATTGCATGGTCAGGCTTTATTAGCTTTTCTTCACATGAGAAAACACCGCCATCTAACAAAGGCAGAAAATCCATCTGCTTTGCAGCAAGCTTTCTTAAATGATATGACCAGTTTGATAGGTAAAGTACCTGATAGCCCCGAGCTTTCAGCTCCTTAATCCAGTCTTTAGCAAAATCATATTGCCATAATGCATCACCGCAGGTCTCCCAGAAATGTGTGATTTCATCTTTGATGTCAGGGGCATCCTTAGTGAAGGATGCAAGTAATTCGTCATCTGTTAAAACACCACGGTCCACTTCATCCCATTTGTGATTGCCAAACACGTTTTCCTTTATGCGTTCAACAAGGGCTTCATTATTATTGAACTCTTTCATCATATAGGCAGTCCAGTCGTAGCCAATGAGAACCCCACCGATATCAAAAATAATTGTTTTAATCATGTTAACCTCTTTCATAATATGAAAATAATAAAATCCATAAGCTAGTCTAGCAAAATCAAAAGATAAAAACAAATAGAAAGTAGTAATTGCACTAGTCAACAAAATAAGAGTTTAGTATACTATAAAAAAATTCGTAGGAGGTATTAAGTTATGAAAGTTTATTGTTACGAGAGATGCACCACATGTAAAAAGGCGTTAAAGTGGCTGGATGATAATAAAATCAAATATGAGCTCATAGATATTAAGGGAAGTAATCCGGACAAAGCAACTCTTAAGGAGGCTTATGAGAAAAGCGGTCAGCCACTTAAAAAGTTCTTTAATACTAGCGGTCAGCTTTATCGTGGCATGGAGCTTTCTAAGAAGCTTCCAGATATGAGTGAAGATGAGCAGCTAAATCTTTTAGCAACAGATGGAATGCTTGTAAAAAGGCCACTTGTGGTGGGTGATGATTTTGTATTGCTAGGCTTTAAAGAAGCTGAATGGTAAGCTAAGCTTAGCTAAAACGACTGCAATATGGGCAGGTGCAGTAACACCTGCCTATTGTTTAACACAAAATGAGCAGGAGGATAATGACATGAGTGCAAACAATGAATACTTATTTGAGACAGAAAGATTAGGCTTTCGCCATTGGAACGAGGATGATGCAGAGGTTCTATTTAGCATGGCTAAAGAAAAAGAGGTTGGAAGTCCTTGCGGATGGCCTGCTCATAAGACAATAGA
>JAGBJE010000200.1 GCA_017934625.1 Pseudobutyrivibrio sp.
TCTCCTACCACCATTGCGTGATAGTATTCCATGATGCTTGGTAAATCCTCATAACCATCCATGTTTACCAGGTTATCAAAATCAGCAGCCTTTGCAAAGCGTGCAGCAGCTGATATTGCAGCAAAGGAAAGCTTTAAAAAGGCTGCTGATTTTGATAACCTGGTAAACATGGATGGTTATGATGATTTACCAAGCATCATGGAATACTATCACGCAATGGTGGTAGGAGAAATTAAAAAGGAAGCAAATCTTAGAGCCGAGAAGGAGGCAATATAAATGAACGATATTACAATGAGACTTAATGCAGACGAGCTAATCAAGATGGCTCTTAGAGAAGATATATCAAGCGAGGACGTTAGCACTAATGCTGTTATGCCAGAGGCAAAGGCTGGTGAGGTAGAGCTTATTGCAAAGCAGGATGGTATCATCTGCGGTATGGATGTATACGAGCGTGTATTCAAGCTATTAGACGAGAGCACTGTTGTAGAAAAGTATGTTAAAGATGGTGATGCTGTAACAAAGGGACAGCTTATGGCAAAGGTAAAAGGCGACATTCGCGTACTTCTTTCAGGAGAGCGAGTAGCTCTTAACTATCTACAGCGCATGAGCGGCATCGCAACATACACACATGACGTGGCAGAATTATTAAAGGGCAGCAAGACAGTTCTTCTCGACACCAGAAAGACTACACCTAACATGCGAATCTTTGAGAAATATGCTGTAAAATGCGGCGGCGGCCAGAACCACAGATACAATCTTTCTGATGGAGTTCTTCTTAAGGACAACCACATTGGTGCAGCAGGCTCTATCACAAAGGCGATAGAGATGGCCAAGGCATACGCACCATTTGTTAGAAAGATTGAAATCGAAACAGAGACTCTAGAGCAGGTTAAGGAAGCAGCAGATGCTGGTGCAGATATCATCATGTTAGACAACATGGATGTTGCAACTATGAAGGAAGCTGTTAAAATAATAGATGGTCGAGCAAAAACAGAATGCTCGGGCAATGTAACTAAAGAAAACATTAAAAATATTATTGATAGCGGTGTAGACTACGTATCAAGCGGCGCCCTCACACATTCGGCTCCAATCCTTGATATATCAATGAAGAATCTACATACAGTATAATTGGAGGAAGCATGGACGGAGAATCTAGGCGAAAGCAAATAATAGATATAATTCGTAAATGCGATACACCAGTGTCTGGCACATCACTTGCAAAGCAGTTAGACGTGAGCCGCCAGGTAATCGTCACGGACATTGCCCTTATCCGCGCCAACGGCGTAGATATTACCTCTACCAACAGAGGCTATGTAATCAATTCCGAAAGCAAATGCAAGCGCATTATCAAAAGCCATCACACTGATGATGAAATACTTGATGAGCTATTTACGATAGTAGACAATGGTGGATGCGCAGAAAACATCATCATCAACCATAGATTTTACAACAGGCTGGAGGCACCACTTAA
Organism: Pseudobutyrivibrio sp.; assembly: GCA_017934625.1. Classification (GTDB taxonomy): domain Bacteria; phylum Bacillota; class Clostridia; order Lachnospirales; family Lachnospiraceae; genus Pseudobutyrivibrio. The sequence continues at coordinate 1,472 of JAGBJE010000200.1, forward strand.
CGTGAGCAGCAGACGAGCAGCCAAGGAATTTATGGAAGCCATCAAATCAGGCAAATCCAAATCCTTAAGCTCTGCCACCAGCGGCTATCACTATCATGTGATTAGCGCCGACAGCGAGGAGACCCTTAATCTCATCGAGGACGAGCTAAAGGAAAAGGGATACTGGCTACCGCTAGACGATTGGATATTACAATAGGAGAATTAAATGTCAGCAATTTCAAATGATTGGCTAGAGCCACTTACACCAGAATTTAAAAAGCCATACTACAAATCACTTTACGAAAGTGTTAAGAAGGAATACCACGAAAACGTGGTCTACCCACCGGCAGACGACATTTTCAACGCCTTTGATTTCACCCCACTTAAGGACGTAAAGGTTGTCATCATAGGCCAAGATCCTTACCACGAGCCAGGCCAGGCCCACGGATTATGCTTTTCCGTAAAGCCAGGTGTTAAGACTCCACCATCACTTGTAAACATCTACAAAGAGCTTAATGACGACCTGGGCTGCTACATTCCAAACAATGGCTACCTGGAAAAGTGGGCACGCCAAGGCGTCCTTATGCTCAACAACGTACTTACCGTTAGGGCACATCAGGCTGCAAGCCATGCAGGCATTGGCTGGGAACAGTTCACCGATGCCGTAATCGACGTACTCAACCAGCAGAATCGCCCAATCGTATTCTTACTTTGGGGCTCTCCAGCTGCCAAAAAGTGCGCCAAGCTTAACAACCCTAACCACCTAATCCTACGTGCACCACACCCATCACCACTCTCAGCCTACAGGGGCTTCTTCGGCTGCAAGCACTTTAGTCAAACCAACCAGTTCCTAAGTGCTCACGGCCTCACCCCAATTGACTGGCAAATCGAAAACATCTAACCTCGCCCTGCTGTATCACTGACACAGACGCTCCCAGGGTACTAAATAGCTTCCACATTAGAACTCATAAACAATTGCATTCATATTACATTCGCTAAGTAAATTCTAAAAGCAGGTTTTGAATGTTTTAGCACCGGCTTCAAGCTCAGTCCATTTCGCTATTAGCCTTGGGCTGCCGTCCGTGGCAGCCCATACTAAAACATGCAAAACCTGTTTTTGATTTTACTAAGCTCACTTCAAAATCATGCAATTGTTTATGAGTTCTAATGTGGAAGCTAAATAAAATATATGAGTGTCTGCGTCAGGGATACAGCAGGGCGAAAGTGCAAAGAATTAAAAAGACACTGACAATAAAAGAAGCGGCATTTGCAGTATTTAGAAAATATAAGATTCTGCGATTGTGGCGGAAAGTATGGAGCATTTATATCACCGAAGCCGGTGTTGGCTATATATCTTCAAAGTGAGGCATAGGTGTAGGCCCGGGGGTAGGCGAGGCGGGCGAGGACACAAAAACTTCACGGTTTTGGGGGCTTCAAAGGGTTGTAGGATTGGGAATATTCTATTATATTTAACTTAGGGAACCACGCACATTGTGATGTGGTGTGTATTTCACAAGTTAGTAGTAGATTTGGAGTGACAGAATTGAATAAGCTTAAGGCACTAAACAAGCAGTTTTTTAGTCAGGACCTGCCAACGGATCTGGTTTTGTTTAATATTATTACTATTATTGGGTTCTTAGGTGGAGTCATTACAATTCCATTTAATATATTGACTGGCATGTCAGGGTTGCTGACAGCCGTTATTCTGGTATCTATTATTATCGATGGCGTGTGTATCTATATGGCCAATTTCCGAAATTGCCTAAAGAATAGTACTATTGCTGTGTGCTTTGCTGTAGCGATTGGTTTGTTTCCTGTTATGTTTTTCGTGACGGGTGGAATCAATAGCGGTATGGTATGTTGGTTTTCAATGGGCATTATTTTCATATTTATGCTGTTGGATGGCATGGACTTTTTGTTTTTGTTGCTTACAGATGTGGCTATTATTTCGGGATGCTATGCCATTTCATATTATCATCCAGAATATGTAGTTAGTTTGGATTCAAGACAGAGCGTATTTTTTGATGTGGTGCAGTCACTTATGATAAGTGCTTTTGCCATTGGTTCTATTATTAAATTTCAGCGTAGTCTGTATGATAGACTGTATAAGCAGGCAGCCATTAATAATGATGATTTGCTGGAGAAGACCTTGCAGGCGAAGAAGGCTGAAAAGCAGGCTCAGACTGCGACAGAGGCGAAAAGTAATTTCCTTGCAAATATGTCTCATGAGATTAGAACTCCTATTAATACTATTATGGGTATGGATGAGATGATTCTTAGGGAGACATCTGAGAAGGTGGTGGAGGAGTATGCACTTGATATTAAGACTGCTTCGCAGAATCTGCTGTCGCTGATTAATGATATACTTGATATTACAAAGATTGAGTCAGGTAAGATGGGTATTGTTAAGGGTGAGTACGCATTTATGAGTTTGATGCATGATGTCCTTAATAATGTAACTCTTAGGGCTAAGGAAAAGAACCTGGAGCTAAGGCTTAATATCGATAGCACTATTCCATGTGATATGCTTGGCGATGATATAAGGATTAAGCAGGTTCTTACTAATATTATTACTAATGCAGTTAAGTATACCCAGGAAGGTTATATTGAAATTAGCGTTGCTTGCGAAAAAGGCTTTGGCAATTATGTGGATTTAACCTTTACGGTAAAGGATACGGGTATCGGTATTAAGCCAGAGGATATCAAGAGAATGTTTGAATCCTTTGAGAGGTTAGAGGTTAATAGAAACAGGAATATCGAGGGCGCAGGTCTTGGAATGACTATCACCCAGAATCTGCTTAAGATGATGGGAAGTAACTTAGAGGTGGAGAGTGTATATGGGCAGGGCTCTACATTCTATTTCACTCTTTCACAGGAGGTTGTTAATAAGGAGCCTATAGGTGATTTTGAGCAGAAGCTTAAGCAGCTTACTTCGAATTATGAGTATAGCACCAGCTTTGAGGCCCCAAATGCGAACTTCCTTATTGTAGATGATAATGCTATGAATAGAAAGGTGTTCGTAGCACTATTAAAGGATTCCAAGGTTAAGATTAAAGAGGCGGCTAGTGGAGCAGAGTGCTTGCAGCTTATTAAGCAACAGCATTTTGATATGATTTTCCTTGATCATATGATGCCTGGCATGGATGGCGTTGAGACATTTAGAGCTATGGGTACATTAGATGGCAATAGATGCCTGGGTACACCTGTTATTGCTCTTACCGCCAATGCTATTGCGGGTGCTAAGGACAGATATCTTACAATGGGCTTTCACGGATTTTTGTCTAAGCCTGTTGTGCCAGCACAGCTGGAAAAGATGATTCGAGATTTCTTGCCAGAGAGCTTGCTGGAGTATCATGAACCAGATGCTAAGGATGAGGCAAGGAAGCATCGTTCTAAAAAGGTGGAGCTTCCGGATATAGAAGGAATCGATTGGGATTATGCATTGCTTCATTTCCCTGACACTAATATGGTATATCAGACCGCTGTAGATTTTTATGACTCTATTGGATTTGAAAGAGACGAGATTCTCAGGTATTATAATAATATAGATGAATCTGTATTGGAGGATTACAGAATCAAGGTTCATGGAGTTAAGAGCATGTCAAATACCATAGGTGCAACATCCCTTGGCGGGCTTGCTAAGCTGTGTGAATATGCAGCCAGAGATAACGATATTGATAGAATAAAGGTATTAACCCCAATACTTTTAGAAGAGCTTGATTCCATGAAATCGAGATTAGCAGTGTTGTCATCTGAGGTGGAGAAGCCTAAGATGGAGGATATGGACGATTTATTTGCCCTGCTAGAGATGCTTAAGATGGCAATAATGACCCATGATTCAGAAGCTGCTGATAATAATATGAAACAGATAATGTCATTTTCTTATGATGAGGATGTTCTTGAACAGCTGGAACACTTGAATATTCATGTAATGAATCTTGAGGATGACGAAGCACTTGCAGATATAGAAAAGCTACAAAACTAAGGAGAATACTATGCGAAAAATACTAATTGTTGGGGACTTCAGTTCCGATTCACCATCGGACGTTAATTCATTTCTTTCACAGCATTTCCACACACAGCTGTGCACTAGCAGCGGAAAGATAGTGAAGAGTATGTTAAAGCTGTTTGGACCAGATATGGTAATAATGGATATTGATAGCTTTGATATAACACATGAGGATATATTCGAGACTATTGCTGAATATAATCCTGATCTTCCAGTTATTACATATGGTAAAGAGCTGAAGAAGCAGATGTTCATATCATATTACTATTCAGGCCAGTTCAAGAATATTGAGCAGGCTTCAAGGGAGCTTATCATCCGGGGCGTATGCAAGGAATTTGGTATGAATGCAGATGCCATACTTAATGCTGTGGTAGAGACAGAAAAGCGCCATATCATTGTTGTAGATGATAATCCGGTGTTGCTGAGAAATATGCGTAACATGCTTCAGGATAAATATAGAGTTACTCTTGCAACATCTGCTGCCCAGTGCATGAAGGCTATGGGGCAGGATCGACCAGATTTGATAATCCTTGACTACGAAATGCCTGTTGTAGATGGCAGACAGACCTTGGAGATGATTCGTTCCGAGGATGATTACAAGGATGTTCCAGTTATATTCCTTACAGGAATCGCTGATAAAGAGCATGTAGATGCTGTTTTGGACCTGAAGCCTGCTGGATATTTTGTAAAGCCACCAATGCAGACGAAGATTATAAATGCAATTGAGAACATCTTCTTAAAACAGGCTGAGCAATAAATTGAATTTATAAACACCTGGCAAATTCTATAGCCAGGTGTTTTTCTTTACGCAAAAAGTTCATAGTATGGATGAGGAATTTTCAACGTTTTTACACATTTATGCAATAAAATTTTACTTACTGAGGGGATTGTTGCGTATTGGAGGGCGTAGTATGAATTTTAAGAAAATTGGAACCAAAATGTTAGTAATGATTTTGCCGATTTTAGTATTAGCCCAGATTGTTCTTACGATTATATCGGCTACATCCAGTGAGTCTTTGGTAGATAGGAAGACTCAGGAATCTATGCAGGCAGAGCTTCGAGCTAACAGCTCAGAGGTAACAGGCTACCTGCAGGACGTAGAAACATTGGCAAATTCTATAGCAATCAGTGTTGCTTCATCTTATACCTACACTGAGTGGGCAGCTTATGAGAAGATGTTACAGGATATGATTGCAACCAATGATATTGTGCTAGGCTCAGGTCTTTGGTTTGAACCATACGCTTACGACCCGGAACAACAGTATTATGGCCCTTATGTTTATAAGGATGGAGACAATGCAGTAACTACTTGGGAGTACAGCAATGCCGAGTATGATTATTTCAGTCAGGAATACTATACTAACGCCATGAGTAGTGATAAGCCAATGATTACAGATCCTTATTATGACCCTACATCTGCAACTGTCATGTCCTCTTGCTCAACACCAATTGTTGTTGATGGAAAGAAGATTGGTTGTGTAACAGTCGATATTGAGCTATCAGCCATCACAAACATCATAGGAAATATCAAGGTAGGCGAGACTGGTGTTGGTATTCTTACAGCAGACGATGGTCTCTTGATTGCAGGCTATGATGATGCAAAGGTTCATGAAGGTGCAAATCTTACAGCTGATGAAAACGCTTCAGTGGTAAAAATGATGAGCACTATTCTTGCTGATACAAATGGTGTTACAAGCTATTCAGATGGCAAGAAGGATTATAAAGTTTATTTTGATACAATCGGTTTAACAGGCTGGAAGCTGATGGTAGCCATCCAGGCCTACGAGCTTATGCAGCCTATCTACCAGCTGATTAACAAACTTATTGCAGTTTGTATTGTTGCAATTATCGTTGCA
>JAGBJE010000201.1 GCA_017934625.1 Pseudobutyrivibrio sp.
ATCGTTGCTGCATACAAGATGGTTGATACCTGTGCAGCAGAGTTTGATGCCATGACACCTTACTACTACAGCGTTTACGGTAGTGAGAATGAGGCTGTAGAGACTAAGGATAGAAAGAAGGTTCTTGTTCTTGGTTCTGGTCCAATCAGAATCGGACAGGGTGTTGAGTTTGATTACTGTTCAGTTCATGCCACATGGTCTTTTGCTAAGGAAGGTTGGGAGACAGTTATTGTCAACAACAATCCAGAAACAGTTTCAACAGACTTTGATATAGCAGACAAGCTTTACTTTGAGCCTCTTACAAATGAGGATGTAGAATCAATCGTAAATCTTGAAAAGCCAGATGGCGCTATTGTACAGTTCGGTGGTCAGACAGCCATCAAGCTTACAGAGCATCTTATGAAAATCGGTGTGCCAATCCTTGGAACAAAGGCGGAGGATGTTGATGCAGCAGAGGATAGAGAGCTTTTCGACGAAATCTTAGAGCAGACTCAGATTCCACGTGCTGCTGGTGGAACAGTTTTCACAGCAGAGGAAGCAAAGGAAGTAGCAAATCGCTTGGGCTACCCAGTGCTTGTTCGTCCTTCTTACGTACTTGGTGGTCAGGGCATGCAGATTGCCTTTAATGATGATGAGATTGAGAAGTTTATGGATATCATCAATCAGATTGCTCAGGATCACCCAATCCTTGTAGATAAGTATTTGCAGGGTAAGGAGATTGAGGTTGATGCAATCTGCGATGGTGAAAACATCCTTATTCCTGGTATCATGGAGCATATTGAGCGTACAGGTATCCACTCTGGTGATAGTATCAGTGTATATCCTGCCCACACTATTACACAGGATATCAAGGACAAGATTGTAGATTACACAGAGCGCCTTGCTAAGGCACTTCACGTACTTGGTATGATTAACATCCAGTTTATTGCCATGAATGGAGAGGTTTATGTAATCGAGGTTAATCCACGAAGCTCTCGTACAGTTCCATACATCAGTAAGGTAACTGGAATTCCAATCGTAGACCTTGCAGCCAAGGCAATACTTGGTCACAAGATTACTGAGATGGGATATAAGCCAGGCCTTCAGCCTGAGGCAGATTACATCGCAATCAAGATGCCTGTGTTCTCATTTGAAAAGTTACGTGGCGCTGAGATTAGCCTTGGACCTGAGATGAAATCTACAGGTGAGTGCTTAGGTATAGCAAAGACCTTTGAGGAAGCTCTTTACAAAGCATTCCTTGGAGCTGGAGTGGTACTTCCAAAGCATAAGCAGATGATTATCACTGTTAAGGATGCTGACAAGCCAGAGGCACTTGAGGTTGCAAAGAGATTTGAAAAGCTAGGCTATACAATCTACGCAACACGCTCTACGGCCAAGTACTTGCAGGATGGTGGAGTTGAAGCTAGACAGGTTAATAAGATTACACAGGAATCACCTAATGTAATGGACCTTATCCTTGGTCACAAGATTGACCTTGTAATCGACACACCAACCCAGGGCCATGGTGATAAGACTCGTGATGGTTTCTTGATTAGAAGAAATGCCATCGAAACTGGAATCAACTGTATCACAGCTATGGATACTGCAGTGGCTCTTGCAACATCACTTGAATCAGCACCTACAGAATATACACTTGTTGATGTAGCTAAAATATAAGAAATGAATTAAAAATAAATAGGAAGCTATCCTGTTGCCAATTGGTAGTGGGATAGCTTTTTGAATTTTTGAAAATATATTTGTGAAATAACAGAATGCTAACATTTATTTGTTAGTATTCTGTTATATTAGGAGGTATTTTATGCGGCTATATCATATAGGGTTTGAGGAAATAAGGATTCCAGATGTTCATTATGGAAGAAAAAATGCTGATTTTGGGCAGGGTTTTTATTTAACTGATGATAAAGAATTCTCCTATCGGTGGGCTAAAGAGAAGAAGGGAGTAGATACTATACTAAATATCTATGAGCTAAAGCTTGATGGGCTTACAGTTAGAGAATTAAAAAGAGATATGAATTGGACTGAATATATCTATCAGAATAGAACAAAGATAGAGGATAAATATGCTGAGGATGTAATTATTGGACCTATTGCTAATGATATTATCTATGTAATGGGCATAACCACAAGTGGAATGATTCCTAGAGATATTGCTATGTCACTTTTACTGATAGGACCAGAGTATAAACAAATAGTTTTAAAAACTGAAAAAGCGGTAGGGAATCTTAAGTGGATTTCCAGTGAGGTATTATCTAAGGATACGCTTGAAAAATATCATAGCAAGATGCAGGTAGAAGAGGAAGCGTACCAGGAATTGTTTTCAAGTGAACTAGAAAGGATGCTTGATTAAAATAATTTGTTACAGAAAATACTGTTTGACATTTCATAGGAAGAGGTATATATTTAATATCAGTTGAGAACAATTTAATTGTGCTTATATATTATCTATTGGAGGTTATTATGGTAGCAGTAAGATATTATTCTAAATCAGGTAATACAAAGCTTCTTGCAGAGGCAATTGGAAAGGGCGCTGGAGTTATTCCTATTTCTGTAGATGAGGATAGCGCTAAGATTACAGAGGATGTTGACGTATTATTTGTTGGTGGTGCTTTATATGCTTATGGCTTAGATAAGCGTTTGAATAAGTTTTTGTCTGAATTAGATGGCAGCAAGGTAAAGAAGGCTGTTGTATTTTCAACATCTTGGATTTCAAAGCACTCTATTGATTTAATTAAGAATGCTCTTAAGGAAAAGGGCATAGAAGTAGCTGAAGAGACCTGCTATGCTAAGAATAAGCCAAATGAAAAACAGATGGCTGAGGCAGAGGCTTTTGCAAAGAAGATGATTTCTTGCTAATTGAGCTTTATGGTGGTTAGTGAAATGCTAAAATGCATCCCTGATGGTGATATTAAGCTATAGGGATGCATTTTTATTATTCTACATGCATCCCAAGAGTCAAATTTTTTTAATAGGATGCATGGCTATGATTCATTATGCATCCCAAAAACTATTTAATCTTTAAGGGATGCATATCTAAAATTCTTATATAGATTATGGTATACTTTAAAAGAATTGTAGATTATTTATAAATTAAAAAATTATGTTGACCTTCCACCTTATGGAAGGTTTATATTTAAGGCGTAGACAAGGCCGAGTCTTAAAACTAATTCTTTTAAAGGAGGCTGTTATGGGAACAGTACCTGTATTATCATTAATAGGAATGGGCTTTGCTTTTATAGTGGCAGTGGGGCTTCCAATGGGGCTTATGATTTATGCATTTCTTAAATTAAAAGCGGATATGCTTTGGTTTGGAATTGGAGCTGCTACATTTATTTTCTTCGCATTAGTTCTAGAACAATGCCTACATGTTGTTATGGTCAAACAATTTGGTGAAACGCTTACTGGAAATCTATGGCTGAAGGCTATTTATGGTGGACTTGCAGCAGGTGTATTTGAAGAGGTGGGCCGTTTCACTTCCATGAATCTTTTTAAAAAGAAGGAACTCACTAAGCATAATGCATTAATGTATGGCATAGGTCATGGTGGAATAGAGGCTATTATCATTGTTGGATTATCTTCAATATCAAATCTGATAACATCAATAATGATTAACACCGGAACCTTTGAACCAATATTAGCTTCTCTTGATGCAAGTACTAAAGAACAAACAATGCAGCAGGTATCATTGCTTTGGACTACTGACTCACTGGATTTTTATCTGGCAGGAGTAGAGAGAGTTGTTGCTGTTACCTTACATATATGCCTATCCTATATAGTTTATAAGGCAGTGACAAATAAAAAGGTACAGCTATTGTTATTAGCCATAGTCCTTCATGCAGGTTTGGATTTTGTGACAGTACTTTTAGCAGGATATGTATCAAGCTTAGTTTTAGAGCTGGTACTAATAGTGCTTGTAACTATTATTGCTATATTAGTGCACAGGGCGTATTCAAAGGAAAGGGAGATGGAATACTATGTTGGAGAAAATCTATAGCACAAGGTGCGGGCAGATTCATTATTGGATTAATCCTGATGGAACGAATCAGGACAAGCAGCTGGTGTTTTTACCTGGGCTACCTGCGGATCATAGATTATTTGATAAG
>JAGBJE010000202.1 GCA_017934625.1 Pseudobutyrivibrio sp.
GCCTTATCTGCAACTTCCTTAGCCATCTTTCTATGCTCTTCACAACCTACTACAGCCAAAGCATCTTTGCCTGGCACAAGAGTTCCTTTTGCCTGCTTTTTGTGAAGCCCTAAAGAAGCCTTTGTAGCAAGTATTCTAAGAACTGCTTCGTCTAATCTTTCTTCCTTAAGGATTCCATTTTTCACACCATCCATAAGGAATCCATAATCCTCCTCCAAGCTCTTATTAAAGAGAATTATGTCACATCCATTTTGAATTGCAGTAGGAATTGCCATTTCTCGCTTCATAGCAGCTGTAAATCCAACCATAGGTGTGGCATCTGTGGAAATCAAACCATTGAAACCAAGCTGCTGTCTTAATAGCTTAGTAAGCAATTCATAAGATAATGATGCAGGAAGTAACTGCTTTTCCCTTGAAGCGCCATTATCGTATTTACGAACATAAGCAGGACAAGCTATATGGCCAACCATAACTGTCTTTGCCCCCTTATCGATAAGTGACTTATAAACATATCCAAAGTTCTCATCCCATTCCTCTACAGAAAGGCTATTTATACTTGTAAGAATATGTTGATCTCGCTCATCGATACCATCTCCTGGGAAATGTTTGATAGCAACCGCAACATTATTCTCATCAGCACCATCCATATATCTGCTGGCAAAGTCAACCACCATCTGTGGATTGTCTCCAAATGTTCTTACATTTGTAATTGGATTATGAAACTCCTTGTTAATATCAACGATTGGTGCAAAAGACCAATTCATACCAAGAGCTGCACCTTCTTTGCAGGCAACACATCCCATTTTGTAGCCATATTCGCTATCTGCTGTTGCAGCTACTGCCATAGGCTTTCCAAAGGATGTTCCCTCAAAAGCCAAACCATCTCCTCCTGCCTCTGTATTGGCAGCAAGAAGAAGTGGCACCTTGGCAATTGATTGAATTTTTCTGTGAGTGTTCTGTATCTCCTCGGCTCTACCACTTCGATACATCATCCCCCCTACCTTTATATCTCCTACAATGTGGTTGAGGACTCCATCATCACTGCTGAATCCCATTGGACAAAATACCTGTCCACATTTATCCTCAAGTGACATTTCACTAAATGTAGATTCAACCCACTCTACAGCCTCATCATCTAAATAAAAGGGATTCCCCTTAAAATCAATCTTTGACATTTATAACCTCGTTAATTACAAAAATATTTTCTTAAGAAATATGTAGGGCCGCAGCTCCATGCATGGCAATAGCTGTTAACTATTGTTCCGCCATATGGAGACTCATTTGGATTCTTAGGATTGTACAATTCCCAGAATGTATCTGCCCCTTCCTTAAGCATTCCACCCCAATATTCTTCCATTTCCTTTAAAGCCTTTTCCTTTTCACCAATCATAATCAAAGCTTCTACAAAATTATGAAACATGTAAGGCGTAACCATAGTTAAAGCGCTTTCTTCCTGACGCAAACGCTCAATAAGCTTAACAGCGCCATTTCCTTCTACAGCTCCACCAAGAATCATCCATACCTGAGATGCATAGGATACCTGTCGGTCTGCACCAGAAACATATAGCTTCTTTTCCTCATCAAATAAAAAGCTATTAGCTGCTGATTTTAATTTGAGATAATCCTGGGCATACTCTTCTTCTGCCATTACATCTCCTGTAATCTGAGCAAGCTCAATTGCTGCCTCCAAGGCATAAAGGAATATTCCTTGGGCACTAGCCTGCTTGTTAAGCATGAGGTTCCAATCTACAAAGCACCAACCTAGCTTATCGGAATCCCTCACAACAAAGTTTTCATCAAGATTTTCTTTTGCCAGCTCAATTTGTCTTTTACATACATGCCACAAATCATTTACAGCCGAATCATCTCCTGTTTGTCTGTAATAGTCCAATAATGTATTAATAAAAAACAAGGAGTAATCAAACATGAAAGTGTCATCCACCTCTGGCTCTGGTTCAAGGAATATGCATGCTCCCACTCTATCCTCATCGTTCGTAAGAGCGCCAAAAAGATACAGACACTCCTTTACTAAATCGTAATTACGATATGTCTCATAATTAGCCAACGCTTGCATTCTTAAATCGCCAATCCAAAGACGTCTATCTCTCTTTGGTCCATCTTCAAAAACCAGCTGCATACAATCATGAAGAGTTTTGATAGCAACTCTATCAAGATCCTTGTGTAACTGATTATCAGAATTAAGTGGAACAAGCTTAGAATCGTCAGCTGAAGATTCGCTAGTGCACACCACATTGTCCAAATAAAGCTTGAATTTATCACTTATATCTAAAACTTCAATTTTTACATATCTAAATGAATATCTTCTTTCTAGTGATACTCTTGATGGAATAACATCTACGTGAATCTGCTCTTCCTCAATCCATGAAGCACTTATCCATCCTTTATATTCAGCAGGATTCTCGTATAACTCGATTTCTCTTTCTGCAAAATGAATTTTGAGAAAAGCAGGTGCATCAGCATGAGATCCGACTGATTTCAAATCGAAAGCTAATCTTCCCACCTGGTGGTCACCAAAATCTATTATTATGCTATCTCCCTTTGAAAGATACTGGGTCTCTATCATATTTATAGGACTTACATCCTTATAAATCAGCTTTGGCAATAAGTCTAAAGCTGTTTTCAATAATTTTTCATTTCTCATCTTTTAAATAATCTCTTTATCACGTTAATATTGTTTAAATAAATCAAAAATACCACTAGAAGTACGGCATTTATAATTGATTGCATGGAAGCAGTTACTTGATTTGAAAAAACAGCAAATGTGGAATTCAAAAGTGACATGCAAACTGCCGCAAGCAAGAATCCCATTTTTTCATTACAGTACTGGCTGATATATCCACCAATAAACATTGGAAGAAATGCTGTAAACATGATTGCAATACTTCCGAAGTTTAGCTGCCCACCATTGATTGTTGTGTTTCTTGCAGCATTTAAAAATCCTACAAGTCCCATTAATGCTCCGCATATTCCATAGCAGATCAGCGCATTTTTCACTTCGTTAATACCAGTGTTTATTGAAACCTTCTGTCCACTTTTCAGAGCTGCGTAATCATATCCGAATGTTGTCTTTTCAAATACAACAACCATAAATATGAGCACCACAAGAATGATAATAAATGCATAAACCCAAGTATTAGCAAAAGCGGACATAGACGAATTCTGTACCTCTTTCATAAGGTATTTTCCACCTGTGATTGTGTACAAGATTCCCTCGTAAATAAGAGTCACACCAAGTGATGTGATAATAGGTGGTAAACGCAGTGCAACGTAGATAGCTCCTGAGATTAATCCCAATAAGCATCCCACAGCTACTGTTACAATAAGCATCATTACTGCAGAGCCCTTTCCACCAGCAAGAGCTGAATATGTTATTTCAGCTCCAATTACTGATGAAAGCGCTGCCATTGAACCAAGTGAAAAATCAAATCGGCCACTATTTAGATTTATAGAAAGAGCCATTGTTGTAATCATGACAATTGCTGTGTAAACAACAAAATTATCAAAACTCTTTGCATTTGTAATAATATTTTGTCCCTGTGTAAGGCAAAGTCCCTCAAGTATTGCTGCTACTAAAACGGGTATTGCCAATGAATGTATTATCTTCTTAAGGGTGCTCATAATTGCCTCCAAAAAACTATTTTGACTCTACAAGAGCCTTTACATCATCATAAGTAACTGCATCACCGATGATTGTATCAAGTGATTCCTTATCAAAAATTGGTGTATCTCCGTTGTCTGTTACATAATATTCGTTGAACGAATCAACATCTGTTGCTACAAGGTATCCCTGGCTTAATGAAACTGCATTTCCATCATTGTCACGGATTACATTTCCATTTACTGCATTCATAACAAGTGCAAATACAGGTCCAATTGATGAAGAATACTTACCAGCCAGATATGTAAGTGTTCCATTTGTCATAGAATCCAAATTCATTTCTGTAAATGAATCAATATCAGCAAACTGAATATCATTCTGAGCTAATGTCTGAGCAAAGAATGTTGTAGCCATACCAACTGATAAGAAAGCTTCTGGAGCCTTCTGGATTGCCGCATTAAGCTCATCTGTAGTTGTATCACCATATCCCTGAAGGTAAGCAACTACCTCTACATCACCTTCAATCTTTGATGGGTCAACAGCCTGATCTCCAAAAATCTGACCGATCATGCCGTTCATATCATCTGTTCCACCGTATGTATCACCAAGTCCTGCAATGATTCCTGCCGCACGATATACATGCATTGGATTTGGAATAAATGCACCGTAAATTGCAACTGTGCTAATTCCCTGCTCCTTGTAGTACTCCCCCATAGCCTTTCCAGCTTCAAACTCTGTTTCGTTTGATGGTCCAATCTGTCCTACAAAATGCTCATAACCCTTGTACTGTTCGTACTGCTCATCATCAAGAACACCAGATGCAATTGCATAGTAAACACCATATTCTTCACATGTCTCAATCTGCTGTGCTCTATCTGAGCTTGAAAGAGAAATGATTGCGTCATATCCCTTAGATGCAAACTTCTCAATTGCAGCTTTCTCATCTTCTGCACTTTCAAGAGCATCTGTATATTCGAAAGTTACGTCATAGTTGTTCTGAATATACTCTTCATAATAGTTTCTGAAACCAAGAGCTTCCTCACCACTTACATCAGCTACTAGGACACCAATTTTAACCCCGTCCTTTGCTGCAGATGCTGTGTCATTAGAATTTCCGCATCCTGCCAAAACACCAGCGCTCATTACACCAACAAGTGCTAAGCTAATGAGTTTTGCAAATCTTTTTTTCATCTTCAAATCCCTCCATAATTAACCATTATTTTTAACTGCCAAAGCAGTTGGTACCTTTATCTTGGCAATGCCTGAGTACGGTAGTTCATACTTGTTATGTATACAACTGCCATAAAGAATAAAGCAGATATCACCTGAGTAATTCCATATGCCGCGCTACTATCAATAACAATTTCCAAAATGTCGTTCAGTAGCATGTAGGAAAATCCACCAACCAAGGCTGCATAGATTTTTGAACGAGGACCACCTGAAATAGGCATTCCTCCAAATACAATTGCAATAAAAATATTCATTCCAATGCTTGATGCTGTTTGTGTTGTAACTGATGGTGTATAGGTAAGAGTAAGAAATGCCCCGAGACCTACACCAATTCCTGCCATCGTAAAGGCGATAATTGTGTACTTGTTTGCTTTAATTCCTGTAAGTGAAGCGCATAGTGGATTACCACCTATAAACTTCATTCTTCTACCAGTTTTTGTTAACTGGAAAACATAGAAACAAACTGCAATATATATAATTAAGAGCATTGCTTTAAATCCGATTCCTGAATAAGGCTCTACAACGCTTGAAGGAATACTGATTCCACCGAGAGCACCACCATCTGTTGTAATAATCTGAGATGCTATTGCAGACAAAACTGACATCATAGCAACAGTTGTTACGAATGCAGGTATGTTAAATACTGATGCCAAAACTGAATTAAACAATGAGCATGCAATACCTGTTGCAAACAAAACAAGAATCATAAGCGCAAGGCTTTCTGTCTTGTTGTAAACAGTAACACCAAGAGTCGCTGCAAAAAGAGTAGATGCACCAAGGCTGATATCAAATGTTCCTAAGGTGTAAATAAAAATTGCTCCTGTTGCTACAACCGCAAGAACTACCGCTTCGTTGAAAACGATTTGTAAATATATATCAAGCCTATAGCCGTATGTTTGAATAACTCCGCAAAAGATAAAAAACAAAGCAATAAGCGCTACCAATGGCAATGTAGCTATAAGCATTTGAGTATTTTTGAATTTCTTAAGTTTACTCACAGCGTACCTCCTATATCATGTAGCCAATAACGTCTGCTTCAGACAAATCTTTGCTACGATTGAATTCTTTTGTTATTTCTCCGTCCTTCATAATCAGGACTCTATCGCTCATTCCCAACAATTCTGGAAGCTCTTCACTTATCATAAGAATTGCTTTTCCCTGTTTTTTAAGCTTTATCATCAGCTGGTACATAGCCTGTTTTACACCGATGTCAACGCCACGTGTTGGACAATCAAGAATGAGAATTTCACTGTCGCATCCAATCCATTTTCCAAAAACAACCTTCTGCTTGTTTCCACCAGATAACTGGCTCACCAGCTGATTCATGTCGCTACACTTGATAGAAAGATTATTAACCTGTTTCTGCACATAATCCTTCTCATTCTTTTCTGTAATCATGCCAGCGTTATTTTTGAAAATATTCATTCCTGCAACAGCGATGTTGTCTTTAATGCTGGCTTCCAAACAAAGGGACTTTGTATCTCTGTCCTTTGATACATATCCAATCTTTTGAGATACAGCATTATGACAGCTTTTGATTTCCTTGCCAGATTCTGTAATCACCTGTCCACCATCAAGTTCCAATGCTCCGAAAAGAGCTTCCCCTAAATAGTGCATTCCACATGTTGAAAGGCCCCCGATTCCAACTATCTCGCCTTTGTGGAGACTGATGTTAACATTCTTTAATTTGTCGCCGTAATTGATATTCTTACCTTCTAATGCAACCTCTTCCTGAGAAGTAGCTTCGAAGTCAGTTCTGTAATAATCCCCCTGAAGCTCACGTCCGATCATGCTTGTTCGGATTAAATCGTCATCGAATTCTTCTTTTTCAAATGTTCTAATCAACTTACCGTCACGAAGCACTGTCAATGTATCGCAAACAGTAGTGATTTCTTCTAAATCGTGTGAAATAAAAATAACTGATTTATTCTCTCTTTTAAGTCTTTTGATAAGTCCATACATCAATGTTCTTCCATCATGTGACAATGCTGTACTAGTCTCATCTATTACTAAAATGTCAGGCTTTTTCATCATGACTTTCGCAATTTCAACAAGCTTTCTTTCCTGGAAATCAAGACTTCCCATTAAGTCACTAGCCTTTACATTTTTGATTCCAATTTCCTGTAAAACTTTACCAGCTTCTTCATATAGCTTTTTCTTATCAACAAGTCCAAACTTATTTTTAAAAAGCTTTAACTCTGCTAAGAAAATGTTTTCCGCTACAGTTATTCCGGCAATAGTACCGCTTTCCTGAACAACCATACCAATTCCACCTGTTAAGGCATCTATCATGCTCTCTGGATTCCACTCTTTGTTCTTAAAAATCATCTGGCCCTCATTTGCCTTCTGCATACCAGCAGCTATAGAGGATATAGTTGATTTTCCCGAACCGTTTTCTCCAATAAGACCTCTTATCTCACCTGGATAAACTGTAAGTGAAACATCATCAAGGGCTACAACGCTACCAAACCTTTTTGAAATATTTTTCATTTCAAGTATTGGTTCACTCATAATCATCAACACCTTTCTCCTTACTTAACTTGCAGGTTGATTATAGAATCATTTTTGCCCTTTAATAATTAACAATATTGTGCAACTATATTGACATATTTTGATGTATATGTATTTTATGAAATATATTTTTGATTTTTTTTGACATTGAACCCTCTTTGAGCTATCATCATCTTCATGGACGCAAAATCATTAAGACAGCATATCTACGATATGACGGAAACAGAAAAATTCTATAAAGAATATTACTTAGCAAGAAGCAATCAGAAAGAACTTAACAAGTTTCTTGCTAATCTGAATATGGACGAGGTTTTCAAAAAGCATTTGTTGATTTTGGAAATAGAGGAAACCATTCCCGAAGTTTTCGAGGATTCATTTTTCTTTGACTTGTCAAATAACGCCAGTATTGTTGTGCAGAAGCACGAAAGATATAGTCCTGCCATTGAACATAGTCATACTTTCTTTGAAATCACTTATATTTTTGACGGACAATGCACACAGGAAATATCAGGAAGCACTATCAATATGCGAACAGGAGATTTTTGTATTATTCCTCCCGGTATCAAGCATTCTATTTCCATTTTTGACGACACAATCGCCATCAATATTATGCTTAGAAAAGATACTTTACACTCCATGTTTTATGGCTTTTTGAATACACCAAATATTCTTTCATCATTCTTTCTAAACAATATCTACGCTAAAAAAGCAAATGATTATATTATGTTTAGAACCGGAAGTGACGAGTCCTTAAAAACATCTTTTATATGGATGTTGGCGGAAAGCACAAACAAACAAGAATACTACTATCAAGCAATAACCAATACTCTGCTATTAGATTTTTACATGATTATCAGAAACTACTCTGAATCAGTGCAAATGCCCTTGTTCGACAGTAGAGTTGACGTTCAA
The DNA here is from genome assembly GCA_017934625.1 of Pseudobutyrivibrio sp. Lineage (GTDB taxonomy): Bacteria > Bacillota > Clostridia > Lachnospirales > Lachnospiraceae > Pseudobutyrivibrio. Next base: position 8,273 of record JAGBJE010000202.1, read on the forward strand.
AGATACGCTCTTATTCAATACATTCAGGAGAATTATAAAGAGATTACTCTTTCGGATTTGGCTAAGAAGTTCCATTACTCAAATGAATATACCTCACGTTTGATAAAGGAATTGACTGGTATGAATTACACTGAGATTCTTAGAACTGTAAGAATAGAACACTCACAGGATTTGCTTGCAAATTCCACTATGTCTGTAGCAACAATAGCAGAGGCAATTGGATATGATACTGCCGAACACTATATTCGACAGTTTAAGAAACATACAGGCATGACGCCCTCAGCATTCAGAAAACAATCTGCATCAACCAGAAATAGATAACCCAGCTCACACCTAGTGTAAGCTGGGTCTTTTTATTCCTCGCCCGTATATGTTCTAGTATAGTATACCATGCTTACTATCTTGGTAATCCCCAGTATAAACAATGCTGCCATAATAGCAATTGCTGCTTCAAAACTTAAAAAGCTTACTACTATTGCAAATAATAATAGGAAAATAGCTGTAAACTTTACTGTAAACTTCCCAGATAGTGATTCGATATGACACATACGCTCATCATGCATTTCGTTATAGATTTGTGTAAGTTTCTTATCATCCTTAAGAGCATTTGAATACTTTGCAAGATGATAAATACTTATGATGTCCAATACGATTACCATTCCTATTACAAATCCCTGCATGAAATCAGCATAATTAGATGTTGCATACATTGCAGTTATAGTTGGTCTCTGTGACACAAAATACAATGCTGTACTAAGTAGTATGATTCCAACATATGCAAAATTCTGTTTTTTAATTGATTCTCTCATCTGATTCATTTTTTTGTTATTCATTAGTCTTCTTCCTCCAAGCTCTCAAAATCAAATACTTCCTCAATGTTCATATTGAAGTGATGTGCAATCTTATACGCTAATATCAGAGACGCTGTATATTTTCCTACCTCTATAGAGGTAATTGTCTGACGCGTAGTTCCAACAATATCAGCAAGTTCAGATTGCGAAAGTTTATTCACTTTCCTTAACTCCTTTATTTTGTTTTTCATGACAGCCTCCATATTTTTTGCTAAGTTCGCTTTGCAATTTTAGTATAGTTTACTTTGCATATTATGTCAAGCTAACTTTGCATTATTTTTTATCTTTTTTATAGAGTGGTTTAAATCAAACCATTTGAGTTTGGCATGTCATTATCCTCTTTATATGTGTCTAATCACTTCAAATCTTTGCAGGCTGATTGGCTCATTTTCAGATATACCACCCTTTTGCCTTGCAATAGATATTTGTTGTGCTACAGAAGTTACTCCATCTAAATCCGGAAGAAGTAGTCCTCTTTTATGTCCGCTACTCACTATTACGCCATATTTCTTAACGTCTAAATATTCGGGTGAATCTATAGGCTCTGGTTCAGAAAGTACATCTACATTTATTTCTAAGTCAGGTATTTCCTCGGGACTTATAGGATTAAATCTAGAATCTCTTGTTGATGCACTGATAGCATTTTGAATTATTTCTTCTGCTACACAGCTTGTAGTAGGAAGGATGGTTCCAATGCAGCCTCTTAAGCGACCTGATTTATGAATGGATACAAAGGCACCAGCCTGTTTTTCTATTAATTCATTCGGTAAATCCTTTGGTAAATCAAGCACCTTGTTGTTTAAAATATAGCTTTCTAATGACTGCCATGCTAAGCTGACATATGCATCAGAGGAATGCTTTGTTTCACTTATAGATTCTTTTAGCTTTGTTATATAGTGCTCTCTAAAATGGCGCTCATCGTTTTCACCTATAGGATAAAAGGATGCAATACCATAACCAACTCCAGTAACATCTTGGTGAGAATAGACTTCAGCTTTAATCTCTTTTCCATCTAATGCACCTGCCATAATAACAAATGAACGATGTCCACATTCGGCAGCCTTTTCACAGAAATCTTCTTTGAAATCAAACATTTCACCAAAGGCAGCACGTTTTGCCACATCCATAATTCGTTCATCATAAACTGGCCCTTCTTTAGAAAAGCCATATGGCCCATAGTCTTGTAATTTGTGAGATAAATCGCCACTGGCCACGAAGACTACTCTTCTATTTGTATCAGCTACCGCTTTTTGAATCATTTGCCCGAAGCGATAATGATCAAGTAAGCCAAGTCCAGATAGACCGATTCTAACTATTTTGCCACCCTTATATTTATTTCTTATAAACCATAGGGGAACCATGGTGCCATGATCAAGCTCTGGGTCTCGTTCACCTAAAGTTCCAGCAGGGAAGCTTTCTTCATAAGCAATATCATTAATTGCTTCCACTAACTTCTCATCATACTCTTCGTCAAAAGAAACCTCTGGTGCATTAAATCTAGCGAATGAACCTTTCGCACCATTACCTGGAGAAATATGGAAATAATCAGAATACATGATGCTATGTGGGCTTGTGATAATAATAGTTTCAGGTGCAATCTTTGCTATTTCATCAGCTACTCTTTCATAAGCATCAGTTGTTTTTTGAATTTGTTTTTCACCACCTCTTCCAACAGCTGGGACAATTAGTGGTGGATGTGGAACCATAAATGCAGCTTCTATTGCCATAGTCGTTTCCCCCCCTTAACAGTTTCCTGTATAAACGTATGTCAAATGCTTTTCTGCTATAGATTTTAGATGATATATAGTATCAACGGGTGTTGCTTCTTTAGCTGTCATATGAAATCTTGGAAAAAACCTAGATATGTGAAGTGGTATGTTTTTGTCTAGTGATGCGATCCATGAACTAAGTTCATCCATTTCCTCTTCTGAATCATTTTCATTTGGTATCACTAATGTGGTTAGCTCCACATGGCAGTGCTTTACAGCTTCTTTTATGAACTCCATTACCATCTTTCGATTTCCAAGTAAAACATCTTCATAGTAATGGTCAGTAAAACCTTTTAAGTCTATGTTCATGGCATCAATGTAATCAAAGAGCTCTCTTACAGTTTCAACTTCTGCCATTCCATTTGATACAAGAACGGTTTTTAAGTCCTTTTGTTTTAAAAGCTTTGCCGTATCAAGCACGTACTCATAAGAAATAAGTGGTTCATTATATGTAAAGGCTACACCAATGTTTCCATTTGCTTTTTGTTCTTCGGCTACTTGGTCAAGTTCAGATGGTGGAACATAAGTTGCTTTTCTTTTGAAATCTGCTACTTCATCACCCCATGAAATATGATAGTTTTGGCAAAAAGGACATCTTAAGTTGCAGCCATAGCTTCCAACAGAAAGAATCATGCTACCTGGATAAAAACGATTTAAAGGTTTCTTTTCTATTGGATCTAAAGCAATGGATGTTAGTTTTCCGTAA
>JAGBJE010000203.1 GCA_017934625.1 Pseudobutyrivibrio sp.
CCATCGAGGATGGCGAAATCATTTTCAATGAGGCTGAAGCCTTTATAGACGATTACTTTAAAGACAATGATGAAGAAACCATTACTGTCACTCGTAAAAAGTCTAAGGGCAAAAAGGAAGAAGATATCAAAGGTCTTCCTGTTGAAGAAATCCCTCATGAAATGACTGAGGAAGAACTTAAGAGCTTCTTTGGTGATGAAACCTGGAAGCGTCTTCCTGATGAAATCTATAAGCGGTATAAATATACACCTGCTTCTGTTTCAGTTGAGGAACACCATGTAGCTGTTTATTCTGGTTCTAAATCAGAGCGAATGATTAAGGCTAATCATCCAAAGCAGCTACTTAGAAATAGCATGGCCTCTGACAGTACAGTTGCTGGTATATTCAATGCTAAATACGTAAATGCGATGCCACTATATCGTATTGAAGCTGAATACAACAGAGTTGGTATTAACATATCACGTCAAACGATGGCTAACTGGGTTATCCAGTGTGCTGACAGATATTTAGCAGTATTTTACGATTATCTTCATGAGCATTTGTATGACTATCATGTAATACAAGCTGATGAAACTCCTTGTTTGGTAAACAAGGATGGTCGTGATGCTGGTTCAAAGAGTTACATGTGGGTTTACCGTACAGGAAAGATGTACAAGGATAAACCTATTGTAATCTATGATTACCAGCGGACTAGAAAGTCCGATCATCCAAGAGAATTTCTCAAGGATTTCAAAGGCATCTGTGTTACAGATGGCTATCAGGTTTATCACTCCATTGAAAAGGAACGCGATGACCTGACCATAGCAGGATGCTGGGCGCATGCGAGACGCCGATTTGATGAAGCCCTAAAGGCTACACCAAAAGACAAGCAAAAATCCTGCACTGCGAATAAAGCTCTGAAGATGATTCAGGCTATCTATCGCGAGGAGAAAAAGCTAAGTGAACTTTCTCCAGATGAAAGATACGAACATCGACAGCTAACAGTCAAGCCTCTGGTTGAGGCCTACTTTGCGTGGGTTCATAAAGTTGAACCAAGTGTATTAGCTAACAGTAAAACTCATAAAGGATTGCAGTATTCAATCAACCAGGAGCAGTATCTTAAGGTGTTCCTTGAAGATGGTGAAGTTCCTATGGATAACAACGCTGCTGAACAGTCAATCCGAGGCTTCTGCATCGGAAAGAAAAACTGGGTTATGATTGATACAATCTCTGGAGCAAAAGCTAGCGCCATTGCTTACAGCATTGCTGAAACAGCAAAAGCTAATAACCTAAAACCTTATGAGTATTTCAAATATCTTCTTTCTGTCATACCAGAGCATTTGGATGATACAAATAGAAGCTTTATGGATAAACTGCTTCCTTGGTCAGATGAACTGCCAAGTGAATATAGAAAATCAGTTAAGTAATCGTCGCGCCTGCTGGCGCGGCTAAATTTTAGAAAGGTACGGATGGTTTACCGTTTACATACAAACCAATCGTAATCTTAGATTCCATATTCCTTATTTCTTATGGCATGTGAATTCCCTCCACCATCAATCTGTAATATACCAACTCCCGTACATAAATCTTTTTATAGGATCCACTAATCTTTGATTCAGACATTTCCCTAGTAATTAATATTATGCTTTTATTTATATTAGCTTGCATATCTAATGCATCTAACTGATAAAGCCCCAATCCAACCGATAAGTTTGCTAAATCAACAGCATTATCTATCACATAATCCTTTTGATTTTTCAGACATATTCTCAAAATTATATTAATCGCCGTTGATGCTAATTTTATATAACTATACACTTTCTCTCCCCTTTGATTATTTTCAATTATTATATGGGTTAAAATAAGAGTTTTTATATTCTACTTAATCGGAAACTTCTTCAGCTTTCTTTTTCACCTCTGTATCATACTCTTGTCCCGATACCTCCGATACAGTAAATCTCTCTATCAGAAGATCAATCATAGATTCAATTTCTTTAACACTCTCAATAGGAATCTTACCATCTACTGGCTCTTTAAATTTCCCTTTCCATCTTGGTAGAGTTGATATCTTTGACCATAAATCAGCGGTTTTCATTTTAAGAACAGGTGAATCAACAACCTTCATCATTTTCTTGCAATAAGACTTGTGGCTTTTCACGTCAGACGCTAAATAATCGTTAAGTTTGTCCATTCCTGTGAACAATTGTGATGACTCCACAGTTGCAGCCGCCTCTTTTGCTTTCTGTTGCACAAATATC
>JAGBJE010000204.1 GCA_017934625.1 Pseudobutyrivibrio sp.
CTATGCTCCTAAGAAGGTAGATACAAAGACTGCTATGGACTACGAAGCACTTGGTGGTTCATTACTTGAAACAGAAGGTAAGGTTACAAGAGTAGCTATTGGTGCAGACGGTGCTATCGAAGAGTTCTGGCTTATGGATGATACTGGCGTTGAAGCAGCTATCTTCATCGATGGTTACATCAAATCAGCTACAACAGGAAAGAATGAGCTTGATGATTTTGTAAAGATTAGCGCTACAGTTTCTGCAGCAGGTGTTCTTTACAAGCATCCAGAGGGAGATTCAGATGTTTCAGTACCTGTATTCAGAGTAAGAAACTGTGATGACATTAAGCTTGTTAATGCTTCTGAAGTTGTTGAGCCAGGAACAGAGCCTGGTGAAAATACAGGAGATTCTGGTAATACAGGAAACTCAGGTAATACAAGCGATTCAGGAAACTCAGGCGACTCTGGTAACTCAGGCAATAATGGTGGCAACCCAGTAGCAAATGTTGTAAATACAATTAACAAAGCTATTGATAATGCAGTAGATACTATCATTGCTCCAATTGCTAACACACCAGTAGGTCGTGTTGTAAGAAATGCAGTTGACAGATTCAGAACAGTTAGAGATGCAATCCTTGGAAATGATAATACTGAAGAGGTTGCAGAGGATACTACTGAGGATGTAACAGAAGACACTACTGAAGATGAGGCAGTTTCACAGGATCCACAGCCATCTGAGACTATTGATGATGAGCAGGTTCCTGAAGCAGCTCCTGAAGAAAAGGAATTTCCAGTAGTGCCAGTTGCTGCAGCATCTGTTATAATTGTAGCAGGAGTTGGAGTAACACTTGCAGGAAAGTTTGGACTACTAGCAAAGTTACTTGGAAAGTAAGAAATGAAAAACGAACTGATTATTAAAATTGTATCAGTCGTATTATTTGTAGCTTTAAGCGTTGGCGTGATTATTTACGCTAACGCTGACAAGCCTACATACACTATTACAGAGGACTCTGGCGTGGAATTTGAAACCGCTAGAGTTCTTTCTGTATTAGAGGATAATACGGCAGTAGATGAAGAAACAGAAAATGTTAAAAAAGGAGATACCACACTTGAGGTAGAGCTTTTGACAGGCCGCTATAAGGGGGACGTTTGTAAGGTAACTAACTATTACAGTGCCCTTTATAATGTGGATGTGTCAAAGGGAGATAGGGTAAGCGTCAGAATCGATACAACAGGTGAGCATGAATACTCTGTTAGCATTTACAATTATGATAGAGTGCCACTTGTGATTGGACTTGTTATCGTATTTGCGATAGTTCTGATTGCCCTTGGTGGCAAGCAGGGCTTAAAAGCATTCCTTGGCCTTGTCTACACAGTGCTTGTGATTGTGTTTGTGCTGCTTCCTCTTACACTTAAGGGTGTAGCACCTATACCGCTTACAATAGCAATCGTGTTTATCACATCTGCAGTGTGCTATTTGCTGATAGGAGGACTACAGAAAAAGACTATTGCAGCAGCTTTAGGCAGCCTTGCAGGAGTTCTTATAGCAGCCCTTCTTGGAGCTATGGCAGCACACATAGGTGGTGTTACCACATTTCAGATGGATGAAGCAGAGGCGCTACTTTTAGTTAAATCAAGCTATCCAATTCAGCTTAGAGGTCTGTTTATAAGTAGCATTCTTATAGCAGCTATCGGTGCAGTAATGGATATTGCAATGTCCATATCATCTGCAATAGGAGAGGTCCATGAGGCTAATACTAAGCTTGGCTTTAAAGATCTTTTTGCAGCAGGCATGAATATAGGAAGGGATGCAATGGGAACCATGGCAAACACCCTTGTGCTTGCATATGTTGGTGGCGCACTTAATATGATGGTGCTTATCTATTCCTATGGCGTATCCTTCATCCAATTAGTAAACACAGATTTTGTTGCAATCGAAATGATTAGAGCTATCGCAGGTTCAATAGGAATCATTGGCACGGTACCTTGTGTTTCGGCAATTGCAGCAAAGCTGTATTCCTTGGAAAAATAGCGTTTTCAATTTTGACTATAGCGAGTTATAAAAAATATTGATAACTCGCTATAGTTTTTTATTAGCTCTAAAACCTATTGACCTAGTGGGTAATAATATTTATAGTATCTTCATACTAAAAAAGAAGGAGAAATGCTATGAGAAAACTATTATCAATTATCTTATTAGGTTGCCTTGCACTTTCTTTGGTTGCCTGCGGTGGAGCCAAGAAAAGTAAAGCCAGCGAATCAGTGGAAACAGTAAAGATTGCCTATCTGCCAATTACACATTCTCTGGCAGTGCTTGAGGAGGCAAAGGAGCTAGAGGAAAATGAAAACATTCAGGTGGAGCTTGTGAAATATGGCTCGTGGCCAGAGCTTTTGGATGCCCTTAATTCAGGTCAGGTGGATGGAGCATCAGTGCTTATTGAGCTCGCTATGAAGTCCAAGGCAGAAGGCATTGGCATTAAGGCAGTTGCACTAGGTCACAGAGATGGCAATGTAATAGTTGTCTCAAATGATGTTAAGGACGGTGCTGATTTAAAGGGAAGAACCATCGCCATTCCACACAGACAGTCTTCTCACAACATCCTTGTAAATGACGCCCTTACAAAAAATGGGCTGACCATAGATGATATAAACGTGGTAGAGCTGGCGCCTACAGAAATGCCATCGGCCCTTGCGGCAGGAACAATAGATGGATATTGTGTGGCAGAGCCATTTGGAGCAATGGGAGTATCCATTGGAGCAGGCAAGGTGCTGTACGAATCAAATGAGCTTTGGGAAGATAGTGTATGCTGTGGTCTGGTGCTTACAGATAGCTTTATAGAAAGCCGTCCAGATGTTGCTAAGGCTTACGTGGAGGGCTACAAGAAGGCAGGCAATGATCTTAGCCCAGAGGAGGCAAAAAAGATTGCAAAGGAATACCTAAATCAGACAGATGATGTGCTTGATATTTCTTTAAAATGGATTTCTTATGATGACCTTGAGATAACAGAGGCTATGTATGAACAGTTATCTGAAAAGGTAGTGGATTACGGCTTATTAGATAATCCACCAAGCTATAGTGAATTTGTTAAGAACGATTTTTAAAGGAAGAATATTATGAAGAAATTAAATTCTATTAAATATGTGGTTGTATCCCTTGCTATTTTAATAATCATTTGGCAAGTGGCATTTATATTTAGTGATTACAGTGAGGCACTTTTTCCATCACCTATAATGGCCTTTAATGCATTGATTGAGCTTCTTACATCAGGGCAGTTATTAGAATCATTTATTACCAGTATGGGACGATTTGTTATAGGCTACGGCCTATCTGTTATTGCTGCAGTAATCTTAGGTCTAATCCTAGGTAGCCTTCCAAGGGTGTTCAATTACGTGAATCCAATGCTGCAGCTGCTTAGACCAATATCTCCAACAGCCTGGATGCCCTTTGTGGTGCTGTTGTTTGGAATAGGAGACTTGCCGGCAATCGTGATTATATTTATCGCTGCTTTTTTCCCGGTATTGCTGTCAACGGTTTCGGCAATTATGAAGATAGATGACATCTATTTTAGAGTGTCAGAAAATTTTGGGATAAGACAGCCTGCCCTTTTGTGGAAGGTGATTCTTCCAGCAGCATTTCCGCAGATTGCAAATGCTATTCACTTAGCACTTGGTAGTGCCTGGATATTCCTTGTGGCTGGCGAGATGGTAGGCGCCCAGTCAGGACTTGGATATCAGATTATAGATGCAAGAAATAACGTGCGGGCAGATTTACTTTTAGCCACAATTTTTGTAATAGGTATCATCGGATTGCTCCTTGATTATCTCCTTGGCATTGTGGAAAAGAAGGTTTTAAGAGCATGGGGAGGTGAATAAAGTGTCGTACATTCATATAGAAAATGCAGGTAAAACATTTGTAGAAAACGGGCAGGAATTCAGAGCCCTAACAGATGTTAATTTAGATATAGAAAAGGGCGAGTTCATCTGCCTGCTTGGACCATCTGGCTGCGGTAAGAGTACACTTTTAAATGCTATTGCAGGCTTTGATTTGGTCAACGAGGGAAGCATTACTATAGATGGAAAAGAGGTAACTGGTCCTAGTACAAAGAATGTCACCATCTTTCAAAATTATGGACTTCTTCCATGGCGCACCGTGGAGAAAAATGTTGCACTTGGTCTTGAGAATAAAAAGCTAAGCAAGGATGAGAGGGCTGGGATTGTTCGGTCATACCTTGAGATGGTTAAGCTAGAAGGCTTCGCCAAAAGCTATCCTAGACAGCTTTCTGGTGGAATGAAGCAAAGAGTGGCGATAGCAAGGGCACTGGCAGTGGAGCCTGATATCCTATTTATGGATGAACCCCTTGGAGCACTTGATGCAATCACAAGAATGAAGCTTCAGGATGATATTTTGGACATCTGCAAAAGGGAAAAGAAGACAATCATCTTCGTCACTCACGATATTGAAGAGGCTGTTTACCTGGCAGATAGAATTGTTGTAATGACGCCTAATCCTGGCAAGGTAAAGGGGGTTCTTAAGGTGCCACTACATCATTTTAGAGATAGAACCAGCGGTGATTTCTTATTAGTACGTGATAAGATTTTTGATTTATTAAATATGAAAAACGAAGAGGCAATTGAATATAACATCTAATGGTAAAAGGAGCAGATAATGAGTCATACACATGAACATGAAACACATACTGGCAAAAAGGGATTAGATCATATCCATTCCCACAGAAATCTTATTGGCTTTGATGAGCACGGAATTCCTACGGTGACTCTGGAGGCTAGTCATCATGGGGATGAGGACGATGGAGATTTCACAAAGGACTACATGAATGCGGTGGCAGAATACAGAAAGACATTTCCGTCAAAGCAGGACGTTATTGACAACACTCCTGATCCTGCTGTAAGAGAGATGCTTCTTAGAATGGAGCAGCTTGGGATTGATACCACTTTCGACAGGTTCGATGCCCAAAAGCCTCAGTGTAATTTTGGTCTTTGTGGCACTTGTTGCAAGATTTGTAATATGGGACCTTGTCGAATCACACCTAAGGCTCCAAAGGGCGTGTGTGGTGCAGATGCAGATTTGATTGTTGCAAGAAATCTGCTCCGCTCTGCAGCAGCAGGAGCAGCCCAGCATGGTATGCACGCAAGAGAGGTAATGCTTGCACTTAAGAAGGCAGCAGAAGGAGAGCTTGATATCCCAATTCTTGGGGAGCAGAAAATCAGAAGTACAGCAGCGGCCTTCGGAATCAGAACAAAGAATAGACAGCTAAAGCATGTGGCGAAGGATTTGGCAGATGCACTACTATCGGATTTGTCCCGCACTGTTCCTGATGAGTACAAGACCATCTCAGCCTGTGCGCTTCCTGAACGACAAAAGGTCTGGGAGGAACTTGATATCCTGCCAATCAGTGCCTACCACGAAGTGTTTGAGGCTTATCACAAATCAGGCTGCGCAACAGATGGAGATTGGAAAAGCATCATGCAGCAGTTCATGCGCTGTGGCCTGGCATTTACATTTTCAGGCGTAGTAGGAGCATCCATCGCAACAGATTCACTGTTTGGAGTAGGGGATAGAGTTACATCCAAGGTAAACATAGGCGCTCTTAAAAAGGGCTACGTAAATATTGCAGTACACGGCCATTTGCCACTTCTTGTAAGCCAGATAGTAGAGGCTGGCAAGAGAGAGGATTTAGTGGAGCTGGCCAAATCAAAGGGAGCAAAGGGAATTCGCTTTTACGGTATCTGCTGTTCAGGGCTTTCTGCAATGTACAGACAAAGCGGTGTCATACCTCTATCTAATGCAGTCTCAGCGGAACTTGTCCTTGGCACAGGTGCGCTTGATTTGTGGGTGGCAGATGTGCAGGATGTATTCCCTGCAATTATGGATGTGGCAAAATGCTTTAAGACTACAGTGGTAACCACCAGCGAATCCGCAAGATTGCCTGGGGCTGAAAGATATGAGTATGACCATCATCACAGCAACATCTCTGAGACTAAGGCTTTGGCAGAAAAGATTGTAAGGCGTGCTATCGAAAGCTTTGAGGATAGAAAAGGAATCCCTGTTTACATCCCACCATACGAGGTGGAGGCCGAGGTTGGATTTTCTGTAGAATACATTCACAGAAGATTTGGCAGCATGAAGCCGCTGGCAGATGCTATTAAATCAGGTCAGATTCTTGGCGTAGTAAATATGGTAGGCTGCAACAACCCTAAGGTTCTTTACGAGAAGTGCATTGTGGATGTGGCAGATGAGCTGCTAAAGAACAATGTGCTTATTATTACTAACGGCTGTGCGTCCTTCCCACTGATGAAGCTTGGATATTGTGCTATTTCTGGCAAGGAAAAGGCGGGAGAAAGCTTGCGTCAGTTCTTAGAGCCTGACCTGCCCCCAGTTTGGCATGTGGGAGAGTGCATTGATAACACCAGGTCCACAGGAATCTTCGCAGGTATTGCAGGGGAGCTTGGTAAGAATCTATATGAGCTACCTTTTGCATTTAGCTCACCAGAATGGGGCAATGAAAAGGGAATTGATGCAGCCCTTGGCTTTAGACTAAATGGAATCAGCTCTTATCACTGTGTGGAGGCGCCTATATACGGCTCTAAAAATGTCATCGAATTCTTAAAGCATGGCACCAAAGAAATCCTAGGTTCTACCATGAATGTCAACACCGACCCCGTAGCCCTCGCCAAGCAAATCGTGTCCGACATGAAGGAAAAGCGAAAGAACCTGGGCTGGGAGTAGAATAAGTATATTACTATTCGAAGGCACTGTATGTATCTCGCAGACATTTGTTAGGTTACATAATAGTAGTGGCGGCAATATTAGTATTAATTGCATTCATATTACATTCGCCAAGTAGAATTAAAAGCAGTTTTTGGATGTTTTCCTACCGGCTTCAAGCTCAGTCCATTTCGCTATTAGCCTTGGGCTGCCGTCCGTGGCAGCCCATATGAAAACATTCAAAAACTGCTTTAAGATTCTACTAGGCTCACTTCAAAATCATGCAATTAATACTAATATTGCCGCCACTGCTATTACTCTAAGTTGAGTGTGTCTGTGAGATACATATATTGCCGACAGAATTGTCAAACCTTGAAAGAACACGTGTAATAGAGAATGCGAGTTGTGGCATTTAGAAAATCAGTAATTCTTCGACTGTGCAATTAGCTAGGGGGCACGGTCTAATGCCTAAGACGGCCACTTTTGAGAGAGTCACTGGCTAGTCTGGGGTGTGGAGCGCAGGGCAGTTTGCTACTAAATCCCCACATGCCATAAAAGTATGTCTGTTAATAGCTTGACGAAGAAAAGAGCCACCGGCGTGCGGTGGCTCAACGTAGTCAATATTCAATTTTCAATTTAATCATAACTAGTCAGCAAGTTAGCAAAGCTTCATGCGGATTTCCTTAGTAATGA
>JAGBJE010000205.1 GCA_017934625.1 Pseudobutyrivibrio sp.
ACCTAACGCAATCGAGACAAAGACACCAATAGGTTCAAAAATTGTATTTTCTAAATGGATTAATGGAAGTGGCGAAGAATACTGGTCAGTTGACATGGTATACCAATCAACAGAGCAGTTAAGAAATGTAACAATGCTTGATTTAACAACACCTCCTTGTATATACCATTTACAATTTAACGAAATCAAGCAAAATCAAGATGGTTTATATTTGTCAAAGGATTTGGAAAATCTTTTCTTAAGAAAAATCAATGACTATGATGTTCTTTACAGTATTTATGCGAAACAAGCTGCATAGCTAAAAGGAGTGTTAGTATGAAGCGAGCAAACAGTAGAAAAATCATGAGTATGGTAATAGGCGGCAGTATTATAGTGTTAATGATACTGGTGTTTGGAACTATATGGACAGGATCTAGCGCAAGCAAAGACACAGAAAAAGCTGTTAGGAATGTAAGCCTTTTGTATTTGGAGGAGCTGGCTGGAAGAAGAGAACAGGTGGTGGCTTCTACATTAAACGATTATATTAGTGATTTGGATGTCGCTATTGGATTGTTAACACCTGATGATCTGAGCAATGTAGAAAAATTACAGGCATATCAGCTTAGAATGAAACAGCTCTATGGTCTGGAAAAATTTGCTTTTGTGGATGAAGATGGGGTGATTTATACATCCATGGGGACAAGGACAGATATAGAGGAGTATGATTTTGATTATGCGGCTTTAACTGAGCCTGAAATATCATTGAAAAATGCTAAAGGAGAAAATACTAAGGTTGTTATTGTAAACCCTACGGATAGATTACCATACCAGGGGCATTTTTTGGTTGCTTGCTTTATGGAAATAGATATGGAGAGTATGCTTGAAAATATATCTCTTCAATCAGGCTCTAATAATACGACATTTTGTAACTTATACACAACAGATGGGTATTCTCTTACAAACACAGTACTAGGCGGCCTTGCCAGCGAGGATAATTTATTGGTGGCATTGAATAATGCAAAGTTTGAGAATGACTATAATGTGGAAACTGTAAAAGATGATTTTGGCAAGGGAAATACAGGCGTAGTTTCTTTTACATATAACAATATCAAAGAAACAATGTATTATGTCCCAGTTCATAGAACTGATTGGATGCTTACATATTTAATCAGAGAAAGTGTAATCAGCGGACAGATTGATACAATATCTGAAGGCATCATAATTAGAAGTCTTGCAATGGCAATAGTAATTACATTTGTACTTACTGCAGTATTTATTACATTGTTTTTGCAAACAAAGAAAACTACAAAACTTGCCATGGAACGTGAAACCTCTGAGTTAATGCAGCAAGAGCTTGAAGAAAGAATAGCTCTTCAAGATGAATTATTAGAGCAGGAGAAAAAGAGGGCTAGGCTAGATAAAATGGTTAACGCCCTGGCCTCAGATTACAGAAGTGTATATTACGTTAATTTGGATAAAAATACAGCCACCTGTTTTAGAAATGATGCTGAGGATGATGTTGGAAAAGGGGATGAATTTGTTTTTTCAGATGCTTTTATAGAGTATGCAAAGAATTATGTTGCAGAAGATTATAAAGCGCAATTCCTGGAATTTATCAAGCCAGAAAATATAAGAACTGCATTAAAGAATAATGACATCATTGCCTTTCGTTATATGAAAATCAAGAATGGGGTGGAAAGCTATGAAATGCTCAGAATGGCTGATGTTAAAGGCATAGGGGTAGAAGAGAGTGAAGAAATCAATGCAGTGGGAGTTGGATTTACAGATATTGATGTAGAGATGAGAGAGTCTCTTGCAAAAAATCAAGCTCTTTCCGATGCCTTAAAGACTGCAGAAGCTGCAAGTAAGGCAAAGACAACATTCTTATCAAGTATGAGTCATGAGATAAGAACCCCTATGAATGCAATTATAGGTTTGGATACCCTTGCCTTGAATGAGCCTGACATTTCAGATACTACTAAGGATTATCTTGAGAAGATTGGCAGTAGCGCACAGCATCTACTTAGTCTAATTAACGATATCTTGGATATGTCAAGGATTGAGTCTGGAAGAATGTCACTGAAAAATGAAGAATTTGCTTTTTCGAAGGTATTAGAGCAAATAAATGTTATTTTTAGTGGACAATGTCAGGAAAAAGGGCTTGAGTACAATTGCCGTATAAAGGGACATCTTAATGATTATTACATAGGTGATAGCGTTAAGCTTAGGCAGGTACTCATTAATATATTAGGAAATGCTGTTAAGTTTACTCCTAAAGGCGGAAAGGTTGAACTGATTGTTGAAAAAATAAGCGGATTTGATGGAAGAGCAGCACTGCAATTCAAAATCAGTGATACAGGAATAGGCATGAGTAAAGAGTATATTCCAAGGTTGTTTGACAGCTTTAGCCAGGAAGATGCAGGTGCCACAAATAAATATGGCAGCTCTGGACTGGGAATGGCGATAACAAAGAGTATCGTGGAAATGATGAATGGTGAAATATCTGTAGAGAGTGAGAAAAATGTGGGGACCACCTTTACAGTGAATATTACCCTAAAAGAATCAGATAGGATTCATGTGGAAGATAAGGATTCACTGGATATATCTGTGCAGGATTTAAAAGTCCTTGTTGTTGATGATGATCCACTTGCCTGCAATCAGGCTAAGCTTGTAATGTCACAGGCTGGAATTATAGCTGAAACTAGTACATCTGGACAGGAGGCAATAGAGCTGGTAAAGCTGGCTGAAGCTCGCCAGGACCCATACAATTTGATAATAGTAGACTGGCAAATGCCAGAAATGGATGGGGTAGAGACAACAAAGCAGATACGTTCTGTTATTGGCAAGGATACAGCAGTAATTATACTTACAGCCTACAACTGGGATGACATTTATGATGAGGCCAAGGAAGCTGGTGTGGATAGCTTTATATCTAAACCTCTTTTTACAGAAAATCTTATAAATGAATTTAAAGATGTTCTGGAGAAAAAAAATAGAACCTTGTCAGGTGGAAATAACAGTGTGAGCCTGGAAGGCAAAAAAGTACTTCTAGCTGAGGATGTTGCAATAAATGCTCAGATAATGATGAAAGTACTATCTATGAAAAAGTTGGAAGTGGATCATGCTGTAAATGGAAAGGAAGTACTAAACTATTACGAATCCAAGCCAGAAGGTTACTATGATGTAATGCTTATGGATATAAGAATGCCTGAGATGGACGGATTGACAGCAACAAAGCATATTCGTACAGCAGGAAGAGCGGATTCCGCAACTATTCCGATTATTGCTCTTACGGCAAATGCTTTTGATGAGGATGTACAGCAGAGTCTTCAGGCCGGAATGAATGCTCATTTAAGCAAGCCTGTTGAGCCTCAGTTGTTATTTGAAACTTTAGAAAAACTATTAAGGGGTTAAAGCTAAGTGTAGTTTAATTGTGATTGTTTAAGGAAAGAGGTGCTCTATGGTTATAGGTGAAGTCCCTGGCAGAAAAGAAATGATTTCCTGTTTATTATGCAAGGATGCTCCATGCAACAAAGCTTGTAATTTAGTACGACCTGGGGATGCCCTTAGAAGTATCTGGTTTGATAATGCGGATGTGGCATCTCTTAAAATACCAGAGGGAAATTCCTGTATGAATTGTCATGCTGATTGCGAAGGCATGTGCATTAGTAAATCAAAGGTGCCAATAAAGCAGCTAATAACATCTCTTGCCTGGGATATACGTAGTAAAGCTGAAATAGAACTACCAGAAGATGAGCATAGGTTAAAGTGTGATATATGTGGGGTGCCACTGGAAAACCCATTCCTTCTATCTTCATCGGTAGTTGCATCAACCTATGATATGTGTGCCAGAGCTTTTGAAGCAGGATGGGCAGGAGCATGTTTTAAAACAGTATGCTCTTTGGATATTCACGAAGCTTCCCCAAGGTTTTCAGCAATAAAGGGTGATAATGGTAATATCATTGGATTTAAAAATATAGAACAGCTTTCTGATCACAGTGTTGCTGAGAATATGAAGATATTTAGGGATTTAAAAAAGAATTATCCTTCTAAATTTATTTTGGCATCCATTATGGGAAAGGATGAGGCCGAGTGGGAGTCGTTGGCGAAGTTATGTGAGGAAAACGGAGCAGATGCTATTGAGCTTAACTTTTCATGTCCTAATATGCAAGAGGATGGACTGGGCTCTGATATAGGCCAGGTTCCTGAACTGGTGGAAAGATTCACAAGAGCTGCTAAGCGAAGCACAACTATTCCTGTTTTGGCAAAGCTTACACCTAATGTTGCTACTATGTCGGAAGCGGCAGAGGCAGCATTAAGAGGCGGTGCAGATGGAATCGCTGCTATTAATACCATTAAAAGTATAGTTGGAGTCAATCCACTTACATACGTTTCAGCCCCTGCAGTAAAGGGTCAGTCTGCTATTGGTGGCTACAGCGGAAATGCTGTTAAGCCTATAGCTCTTAGATTTATAGCTGAGTTAGGCCAAAATGCAAATCTAAAGGGAATGCATATTTCTGGTATGGGTGGAATTGAGACATGGAAGGATGCACTAGAGTTTATATTAATGGGTGCAGGTTCAATACAAATTACCACCGCCGTTATGCAATATGGATATCGAATTATAGATGATTTAAAATCTGGCCTTAATTATTATTTGGCACAGATGGGATTAGATTCTGTGAAGGATATAATTGGCGCTGGACTTGATTCTGTTAGTGATACAACTGATGTGCTAGAGCGTGATACAGTGCTTTTCCCTAAGTTTGATTTGGAAAAATGCATTGGCTGTGGAAGATGTGTTATCTCTTGCGATGATGGTGGACATCAGGCAATTAAATTTGACAATAGAGTACCAAAGCTGGATGGAAGTAAATGCGTTGGTTGTCATTTATGTCGATTAGTATGCCAGGCGGATGCAATTTCTTCAAGCAAAAAAAGGATTAAAAAAACTTGATACTTACAATTTGAACGTAATGATTTAAGTCTTGTTGATGGAGGCCAATGTGGGAACACTAATTAGTTTTGAAAATGTAGGGAAAATTTATAAAACCGGTGATATTGAGTATGAAGCTTTACATGATGTTAATTTAACCATCGATGAAGGAGAGATGGTTGTTATATTAGGACCATCAGGTGCGGGAAAAAGTACACTTCTTAATATGCTAGGCGGTCTGGATGCAGCAACATCAGGAAAAATAGTTTTTGGTGACACGGAAATCACAGCACTGGATGATAAGCAGTTGGGAATGTTTAGAGCGAAGGATGTGGGGATAATTTTTCAGTTTTATAATCTCATCCCAACATTAAATGCTATGGAAAATGTGGCATTAATAAGTGAGCTTGGAGTAGAAATAATGGACCCGATGGAGGCATTAGCTTTAGTTGGGTTAGACGATAAATGGAAAAGTTTTCCTTCACAAATGTCAGGCGGACAACAGCAAAGAGTATCAATTGCAAGGGCAATAGCAAAGAGACC
>JAGBJE010000206.1 GCA_017934625.1 Pseudobutyrivibrio sp.
ACCATGACTCTGTCGCCTACATGTTTGCCACGTATTGCAGCTCCTAGCGGTGATTCTATGGAAATTAACCCTTTAAGTGAGTTTCCGCGAATGCTTGTTACAAGCTTGTAGGTTTCCTCGCAATCGTCTTCTGGAATGTAGATTGTAACTGTGTTATTGATTCCCACCTCGTCATCCGCACTGCTATCATCCACCACCTCAGCAAACTTTAGCATCTTCTCTAAATAGCGGATACGGCTATCATTCATATTCTTGGCGCGTTTTGCCTCATGGTACTCGAAGTTCTCGGACAAATCTCCTTGAGCCCTTGTCTCCTTAACTTCCTCTAGAAGCTTTGGACGAAGCACCAGCTTACGCTCATCTATCTCTGCCTGAATCTTTTCTATATCACCCTTTGTAAGTCTCTCTCCCATTTGTGTTACCTCCGTTTCCAACTACTCTACCACAACTTCTGTCTTCCCTTTGGCCCAATCTGTAATTGCCCTTGCATCTGGAGCAAACAAATCTGCTGGGATATCCTGTGGGTCAAAAAATCTATGTTCAAGCACCTCGGAATCCTCATCTGAGATAGTTCCCGTGTACTTATTTGTCTTAAAAATCACTGCAAGTGAATAGACAACATCCTGATTTGGATATGTAATCATCCTATCATCACCTGAATACAAACCAAACAGCTGAAGCTCCTTAACTTCTATACCAACCTCTTCCCTAAGCTCTCTTGCTGCAGCCTCCTTATAGGTCTCCCCAAGCTCTAATGCTCCGCCTGGTACACACCACTGACCATTATCGCTTCGCTTTTGCAATAGCACCTGGCCCTTTTCATTTTCCACCAACACGCCACATCCTACAGTCATTATGGTATCGTGACCTATCACTTTTCTCAAATCACCTATATAGTTCATAAATTATCGTTCCTCTTCTTTCATAGATTACCTATAAATTTTAATGCTTTTTTATGAATTTTCAAACGTTATAATTATTATTTGATATGTATATAACTGCCCGTGTATAACTTTATATTGACATTAATAAATACCACTGATAATATAAATAGGTCTTTTTATTATTCTTAATTTATCTTTTTCTTTTTAATTCCCACAAAAAGCATATTAATTTAAGGAGGGATACGCATTAATTATTTAAAAACAAAATATAATTCTATCGAATATAATATAGCAAATTTAGAAAAACAAATTGCCCAACTTCCAGATGGCGAACTACAATGTAGAATTAATGGAAAATACACGAAATATTATCAGCGTATAAACAATAAAACTAATTATATTCCTATGAACAATATATCTTTGGCAAAGGATTTAGCAACTAAGAAGAAGCTTCAATTAGAATTAAATCTTCTAAAAAGCAAAGCCATGTACATTGACCTATTACTTAGCAACACGGCTGAGGCAGAGCTTTTGCAATATGAATCTAATCCTAAAATTTACTCACTTTTTAAAGATGATGCAAAAGCCTTAAGCACTTTAGAATGGAGCAATGCGCCATATAATAAAAACCCAAACTATCAAGAGCAGCTTACTTTTCCCTGCCCATCAGGTCAAATAGTACGCTCTAAATCCGAAGTCTTTATAGATATGGTGCTTTCTTCAAACAATATTCCTTATAGATATGAATGTGAGCTTTTACTAGGTAATCATTGTTATTATCCAGATTTCACTTTTAAACATCCAATCACTGGCGAAATCTTTTATTGGGAGCACTTTGGCATAATGGACAATGAAGATTATGCCTTTGCAGCATTCAATAAGCTTAAACAATACTATCATCATGGTCTCATACAAGGGAAAAATCTGATAACCACTTATGAATCTAAGGCCAAGCCTTTCAGCTATAAAGAAGCGGAAGCCGCTATTAGCTTTTTACTTATCTAAATAGGCCTGGTTACTTTCACATCTTACTGATAGCTCTGCTTAATTGGGCGCGATTTCTACCCAACCCCACTACTTTCGTTTTTAGCGCCCAATGCAACTTCAATTATTGCCATGTTTTGGGCGGATTCTTCGCTTAAAACCACTGTTTACGTTATTCGCGCCCATGAAATCAACTATCAATGTTATTTCTTTGGGCGAGATATAGCTATAAATCCCATGTTTTCGTCCCTATGCGCCCAATCCACAAATCAACCTAATATCACTTTGGGCGCAGTCCAGCTATTATCCCCATATTTTCGTTCCTACACGCCCAATTCACAAATCAACCTAATATCACCTTGGGCGCAATCTAGCCACTATCCCCATGTTTTCGTTCCTATGCGTCCAATCCACACAAAAATAAGGCGCCGCAAACGCGGCGCCATGATATACACTCCCGGCCATGCCAGGATTCTTTATTCTGTTGGCTTCTTGGCGGCAGCACCATGTCGTTGCTGATACACCATAGTCAGCATATCCTGCTGATATTTGTCATCGTTGCTGAGGACCTTGAGTTTGTCTTTGACCTCATTCTTTCGGGCACG
>JAGBJE010000207.1 GCA_017934625.1 Pseudobutyrivibrio sp.
CAAAACAATCAATTATTTTTTATATCCTTCCAAATATACTAATAAAACAGAAATATCAGCTGGATTAACTCCAGAAATTCTTGACGCCTGTCCGATATTAGCAGGACGAAGCTTACTAAGCTTTTGTCTCGCTTCTATTCTTAAGCTTGATACATCATAATAATCAATATCAGTAGGTATTAATTTTTGTTCAAGTTTTTTAAATTGTTTTACCTGCTTTTCCTGCCTAGATAAATAACCTTCATATTTAATATAAATATTAACTTCTTCTCTAACCTCTGCAGGAAGTGAAGGTCGCTCTGGATCAATTGGAGCAAGTTTATCATAATCAAGCTCTGGTCTTCTTATTAAATCTACAAGCTTTATTCCATTTGAAAGAGGAATACTTCCATAAGATTCTAATAGCTCTTGAACTTCTTTTCTGGCACCAATATTAATTTCTTTTACTCTAGCAACCTCTTCATTAATTAAACGTTCTTTTTCAACTACATGTTCATAACGATCTTTAGGAAGTAATCCTACCTCGTATCCGATTTTAGAGAGGCGTAAATCTGCATTATCCTGTCTAAGTAAAAGCCTATACTCTGCTCTTGAAGTCATCATCCTATAAGGCTCTTTTGTTTCCTTAGTAACAAGGTCATCAATTAAAACACCAATGTAAGAATTTGATCTATCAAGAATCATTGGCTCCTTACCAAGTAGTTTTAATGCTGCATTGATACCTGCAACTATTCCCTGAGCAGCAGCTTCTTCATATCCACTACTTCCATTAAACTGACCAGCAGCAAAAAGTCCATCAATATTTTTAAATTCCAAAGATGCCTTTAATTGAGTTGCATTAATACAATCATACTCAATAGCATAAGCATTACGAACAATCTTACAATTTTCCAGTCCAGGAACTGTATGATACATAGCATATTGAACATCTTCAGGCATAGAAGAACTCATACCGCCAATATACATTTCATTAGTATTAAGACCCTCAGGCTCAACAAAAAGCTGATGACGATTCTTATCTGCAAATCGAACTACTTTATCTTCTATACTTGGGCAATATCTTGGTCCAGTACCTTCTATTACTCCAGAATACATAGGAGATCTATCAAGATTTGCCCTTATTATTTCATGAGTTTTTTCATTAGTATATGTAAGGTAGCATGGAACCTGTTCTATCTGCACATCCTCAGGATTTGTACTAAAAGAAAATGGAACAACAGGATTATCTCCAACCTGTATTTCCATCTTTGAATAATCAATAGAACGACTATCAACTCTTGCCGGAGTACCAGTTTTAAAGCGGTTCATTTCTACATTATTATCTATTAAAGATTGAGTTAAATGGTTAGCTGCCTTTAAACCGTTTGGACCTGTATGTTCTATAACATCTCCATATAAACATCTTGCTCTAAGATAAGTTCCTGTACAAATAACAACAGCCTTAGCATGGTATATTGCTCCAGATAAAGTCTTAACTCCAGTTACTTTATTATCTTCAACAATTAATTCAGTAACCTCAGCCTGTCTAAGAGTAAGATTATCTGTATCCTGCATTGTTTTTCTCATTCTAAGAGAATATGCAGACTTATCAGCTTGAGCTCTTAATGAATGAACAGCTGGACCTTTTGATGAGTTTAACATTTTAGATTGAATGAAAGTATGATCAATATTAATTCCCATCTGGCCACCTAATGCATCAAGCTCTCTAACAAGGTGTCCCTTAGAGCTTCCTCCAATATTAGGATTGCAAGGCATTAAGGCAACTGAATCCATACTAACAGTAAAACAAATTGTATTTAATCCCATTCTTGCTGAAGCAAGTGCAGCTTCACAACCTGCATGCCCTGCTCCAATAACAACAACATCATAGGATTCTTCAACTACAGACATATCAAAAACTCCTTAAAAAAAAACATAAAACAAATTAATTATTTTCCCATACAAAATTCGGAGAAAATCTTATTAGCCAAATCATCATCAATAGTTTCACCAGTAATTTCACCAAGATAATTATATGCATCCATTAAATCTATAGAAAAGAAATCTTCTGGCATCATATTCTCAATACTAACTAAAACATTAGATAAACTATTCTTTGCATTTGTAAGACAACCAGCTTGTCTTGAGTTAGTAATATATAAAGTATTGTCCGTACTAACTTCACCACTAAAAAACATATCAGTAATAGTTGATTCTAATGTACTAAGCCCATCCATGCTTACCGATGAAAAAGAAATAACAGATTTATTATATTTTTTGTATATTTCTTCCTCGCTAATAACTGTGTCGAGGTCGGATTTATTTAAAAGAATTATTACCTTTTTATCTAAAATCTTATCAATAATAAATTCATCATCAGAATCAAGTGGCCTAGATGAATCTAATACAAATAAAATTAAATCAGCATCTTCTATAGAATCGATAGCTTTATCAACTCCAATTTTTTCAACAATATCATCAGTCTGACGAATTCCTGCTGTATCAATAATATTTAAAGAAATTCCATTTATTGTAATCTGCTCTTCAAGAGTATCTCTAGTCGTTCCTGGAATATCTGTAACTATTGCTCTCTCTCTTCTTGATAATGTATTAAGAAGTGATGACTTTCCAGCATTAGGCTTTCCAAGAATAAGAGTATTAATACCCTCCTTTAAAATATGACCTGAATCAAATGATTTAATTAATTCATCAATACTAGCAATCATATCATTAACTTTTGATTGTAAGCTTTCTGGATAATCTGTTAAATCATAATGCTCAGGATCATCTAAAGCAGATTCTATATAAGCAGTTTCATATAAAATCTTATCTCTTAAATCAACAATAATTTTATTTAAAGAACCAGATAACTGTTTAATAGAATTTTTCATAGCAAGCTCAGAATTAGAAGAAATTAAATCCATAATGGATTCTGCTTCTGATAAGTCTATTCTTCCATTTAAAAAAGCTCTCTTTGTAAATTCTCCTGGTTCTGCAATTCTAGCTCCTGCATTTATTAATAATTTAAGAACCTTTTTTAGAACAAGTATACCGCCATGACAATCAATTTCGATTGTATCTTCTGTGGTATAACTACGAGGTCCTTTCATAATCATAACAAGAACTTCATCTACTATCTCAGAATCAGAAACAATATGACCATATTGTATTGTATGTGAATCACAATCTACTAATCTATTTTTTCCACGAAAAATAGAATCAACTATAGAAATTGATTCTTCACCACTGACACGAATTATACCTATGCCAGAACTATTTAAAGATGTTGCAATTGCGCAAATTGTATCTGAATGATACATAGTAGCCTCCATATTTGTTAATCAATAAATCAAAGAACCTTTTTTCTTTAATTTATTAATTAACAAAGTCAAAGGGTTAGCCTAATAAAAAGACTAACCCTTGAAATAATTATTTCTTAAGAGTAATAACAACGTAGCGATATGGCTCTTCTCCCTCTGAATGAGTAGTAACATTATTATCATTCTGAAGAGCAGAATGAATAATACGTCGCTCATAAGGATTCATAGCCTCAAGAGTAACTGCCTTCTTAGTTCTCTTAACCTTGCTTGCCATGTTCTTTGCAAGATTTTCAAGAGTCTCTTTTCTACGACGTCTATAATCTTCAGTATCAATCTTTACTCTAGTATAATTTTCTGATGAACGATTAACTGCAAGATTTGTAAGATACTGTAAAGAATCAAGTGTCTGACCACGCTTTCCAATCAATACACCCATTTCAGGACCAGCTAAATCAATAGAAAGAGTCTTATCTTCTTCTTGATAGTTCATAGAAATATTTACTTCAAGCTGCATTGCCTCAAATACATCCTTAAGGAAAACTTCTGCAACCTGCTTTGGATCTTCTTCTGTAGATATAACAACCTTAATAATTGCATCCTTAGAACCAATACCAAGAAAACCTGAACTTCCTTCTTCTACAACTTCGTATTTAATCTGATCAGAAGTAACTCCTAATGAAACAGTTGCATTAGTAAGTGCATCAGCAACAGTCTTACCAGTGAACTCTTTGAATTCCATATTATTTTCCCCCTTATTTATTATTCTTTTCATTAAATTCTTTTACAAGATTTGCTTTTGCTGCAAGAGAATTAGAACTTGCTTTAGCTCTAAATTCATCAGCCGCCTTAAGAGCTTCAGTATTATCCTTTACAAGATTTGCCTTTTCAGCCATAGATGATGTACGTGTAGACATCTTAGCTGCTTCATAAATCTGAGCCTGACGAATACCACGCTTTTCAGCCTTTGCTGCAGCTTTATCTTTATTCTTTTCAATAATGCTTTCAAGATCAATCTTTTCAAAATGCTTATTAAGGAAATACTGCTGAACTACACGAACTAATGCACCAGCAATCCAGTAAAGACCAAGACCTACAGGTACAGTAAAACAAATAAATAATGACATAAGTGGCATCATAAGATTCATTGTCTTCATTTGAGCTGCCATCTGCTCTGACTGACCTTCAGTAGATTGAGGAGTTAACTTAATATTTAACATCTGAGTTAAATATGAAATAACTGGAATAAGTAATGCACAAATAATAATAGCAAAATCCTTAGAATCTGCTGTCCAACCAGCCTTAATAAGATTAAGTGGTGTGTCAGAAATATTAAGTACAAATAAGTAATTAATCTTTTCAAGCTTAGCAACAACAGAATCTATAGGAGTTGCTAAATTTGGAAATGCACTACTAACTGCTTCCCAACCAGATGTTGGTAGCTTATAAAGAACATCAACCAAATAATTTGAAACAACTGTCTTATCTGCAACTGTAAAATCATAAGTAACATTTTTAAGATTTGCTGCATCAGCAATAGAAGTCATAGTATCAGCAAAACCATCTGTTGCCATGATACCATTAACAAGCTCTGTAAAAACATTTTTTACAGATGTAATATAAGCAGGAACATTATAGAAAACTCTATAAAGTGCGAAAAGAATAGGCATCTGAATTAACATATAAACACAGCTACCTGTTGGTGAAATGCCATATTTATCATAAAGTGCCTGAGTTTCCATTTGCTGCTTTTGCATACTATCCTGATCACGTGCACCCTTATACTTATCCTGAATAGCTTTCATTTCAGGCTGCATCTTACGAGTCAAAACAGCAAACTTCTGCTGCTTATATGTAAGAGGAAACATGCAAAGGTAAATAACAAATGTAAAAATAAAAATTGTAAGAGCTATGTTTTCAATACCTAAGCTAGCAAGTAAAACATAGATCTTATCCATAATCCAACCTAAGAAAACTGCAATAGGTCCAAGGATTGATCCACCATAAGCGGTAAGTAATAAATCGCTCAATGTAAAACCTCCAGTTGCTTAAGGAACCGGATCAAATCCACCATGTGAAAAAGGATTACATCTAATTATTCTCCAAAGAGCTAATCCACCACCCTTAATAGCGCCGTACTTTTCAACAGCCTGTAATCCATAGACAGAACAAGTAGGACAATAAGGACATTTAGTTGTCTTCATTGGAGATAAATATTTTTGATAAAACTTAATTAAAAATATAAACAGCTTCTTCAACATAATAGAAACGATGATTCCAATTATTTACGAGTTACGTTATGAAGATTTGCAAGATGAAGCAAAGATTTTTGTATCTCAGCAAAAGATGCAGAAGCAGCGGCTTCTCTTACAACGACTACAATGTCCAAACCACTATTGAACATCTCTTCATTAAGTCTATAACTTTCTCTTATCAGTCTCGCCAAATGATGCCTAACTACCGAATTTCCAACCTTTTTACTAACAGAAATTCCAATACGATTTCGATCTGTATTATTATGGTAAATATACATAACAAGCTGTTTATTAGCTTTTGAAACACCTCTTCTGTAAACTACAGTGAAGTCATTATTCTTTTTTAGAGATTCACTAAATTCCATAACAATATTTTCCTTTTAAATAAGAAGAAAGACCACATGGTCTGTGGCCTAAGCTGATAATTTCTTTCTTCCTTTTGCACGTCTAGCAGCAAGAACCTTACGTCCACCTGCTGTGCTCATTCTTGATCTAAATCCATGTACTTTGGATCTCTGTCTCTTTTTTGGTTGATATGTCATCTTCATAATATATCCACCTCCTCTTTATGAGAAAACATCAGTTGAAATTATAAAGGGAAAAGCGCATAAAGTCAATAAAAATTACAATAATAAAATGTTGATTATAGCTGTGGATAACTCAAAAACACAATATCTAATCATTCAATGAAAATATGAATACAAAATATGGTAGAAAACTATTAAAAAAAATTTCTATCTTATCTACAATGTGTGGAAAAGTATGTGGATAAGCTGGAAAAAATCCATTTTATCCACAAAAATTATATAAAATAATGTAAAATAAAGAAATAAAATGTGGAAAAATATGAATCTATTAATGTGGATAACTACAATTTCAATTTTAAAGGCTCAAATTTAGAAAATAAGCCACTTTATCTCTCAAACAACCCCTACCACGTTTTTGCAGTAAATATTGATTTAAAGGCATATTTAGGTTAGAATATAAAATAGTTTAAAATGTGGATAAAAGGGAATTTATATGGAAGAACTTGTTAAAAAATGGGACGAGGTCCTAAATTATCTTAAAACTGAGTATAGCATCTCAGATGTATCTTATAATTCTTGGTTAAAACCTCTCGAATTATTTCAAATAGAAGATAATAAACTATACATAACCTATAATGGTGACCAAAATCAAATGACAATAGGTTATATCACAAGAAAGTATGCAACACCAATCAAAGTAACAATTGCAGAATTAACTGGTACACAGTTTGATGAAATAATATTTATCACCCAAGAAAATGCTAATCAAATAAAAAAAGAAAAGAATATCGACCTTATTAAAATAGAAGAAACTAATTCATTTGAAGAAAAAAGAATTGGTAACTCTACTATTAATCCAAAATTTACCTTTGATAATTTTGTCGTTGGTCGAAATAACAGATTTGCTCAAACAGCAGCTTTAGCCGTTGCCGAATCTCCTGGAGAATTTTACAATCCCCTATATATATATGGAGGGCCTGGTCTAGGAAAGACTCACTTGATGCAGGCAATCGGTAATTATATTGAAAATCAAAATCCAAACACTCACATATTATATGTAACTTCAGAAGAGTTTACTAACGAAGTTATTGAAAATATGAGAACCAATAACAATGCTACTGCAATGCAGCGATTTAGAGATAAATATAGAACAGTAGATGTTCTTATGGTTGATGATATTCAATTTATAATAGGTAAGGAAGCAACTCAGGAAGAATTTTTCCATACATTTAATGCACTTCACGCAATGGGAAAACAGATAGTTATATCATCTGATAAACCACCTAAGGATATGGAAACTCTCGATGACCGTTTTAAATCAAGATTCGATATGGGCCTTATGGCAGACATTGGTTATCCTGATTATGAAACACGAATGGCTATCCTTAATAAAAAGATTGAAGATAAAAATTTCAACTTAGATGAATCAATCAGAAAATACATTGCGGAAAATATTCAATCTAACATTAGAGAAATCGAAGGAGCATTAAACAAGCTTATTGCTTTCTCAAGACTTGAAAAAATTGATATTACTATGGAAATAGCTGAAAGAGAATTACAGAACTTTATTTCCCCTAACATTTCAAGAGAGATTACACCTCAGCTAATTATAGAAGTTGTATCTGAACACTTTAATATTACAGTAGACCAGATGGCTTCAAAAAATAGATCAAGCTCAGTAGTTAGACCTAGACAAATAGCCATGTACTTATGTAATACAATGACTGATTCTTCACTTCAGGCAATTGGTTTGTTACTTGGAGGTAGAGATCATTCAACAATCATCCACGGTGCTAACAAAATCGAAGATGAAATAGATAAGGATGAAAACACAAAGAATCTTGTAGAAACAATTAAAAAGAAAATCAATCCTAACTAATGTGGAAAACTTGTTGATAAATATGAAGATAAGTTGTGATTAAATTGTGAATCAAATGTAGATAAAAATCTATTTTAAATTTTTAACATTTTATTATTCACATTTTATCCATAAATTATCAATATAAATTTCACATATTTCCACGAATTATTAATTCATGTTTTACGTATAAATACTGGTGTTTCACAGTTATATACAAATCAACAACCTATAATACTAGTACTTAGAATATAAATTATATTTTTTATTTTTAAGAAAGGGAGCACATCATAATGAAAATATCTTGTCAAAAAGCTGACCTTGTTAAAGGAGTAAATATTGTATCGAAGGCAGTTCCAACTAGAACTACAATGGCAATACTTGAATGTATTCTTATTGATGCTTCTTCAGGAGAAATCAAACTAACTGCCAATGATATGGAAATTGGAATTGAAACTATTGTTAGTGGAACTATTCATGAAAGAGGAATTATTGCTCTTGATGCAAAGAAATTTTCAGAGATTGTTAGAAAGCTCCCTGAAAATGAAGTTACTATAGAAACAGATACATCTTTTAAAACATCTATAACATGTGAGAAAGCTAAATTTGATATTATAGGAAAATCTGGAGAGGACTTCTCTTATATCCCAGTTATCCAAAGAAATCAACCTATTGTTATTTCACAGTTAACATTAAGAGATATTATCAGGCAGACAATCTTTTCTGTAGCCGATAATGAAAATAATAAATTAATGACTGGTGAGCTTATTGAAATTAAAGACAATAAGCTTAAGGTTGTTGCTCTTGATGGACACAGAGTATCTATTAGAAATGTTGAATTAAAAAATCCAGCTAATGATGTTAAGGTTGTAGTACCTAAGAAGACTCTTAATGAAATAATTAAAATTATTGATGGTGGTATTGATGATGAAGTAAATATTTTTGTTACTGACAATCATATTATTTTTGAATTTGATCAAACTACAGTAGTATCTCGTATCATTGAAGGTGAATTCTTTAAGATTGAACAGATGCTTTCTGCTGATTATGAAACAAAGATTAAGATTAATAAAAGAGAATTCTTTGATTGTATTGATAGAGCAACTATTCTTGTTAACGAAGGTGATAAGAAGCCTATTATCGTAAATGCTGTAGATAATACAATGTCTCTATCAATTTCATCATTTATCGGAACAATGAATGAAGATATTGATATTGTTAAAGAGGGTAAGGATATTATGATTGGTTTTAACCCTAAGTTTGTACTTGATGCACTTAAGGTAATTGATGATGAAGAAATCAATCTATTCATGCTTAATGCAAAGAGTCCATGCTTTATTAAAGACGATGCTGGCTCATTTATTTATATTGTCCTTCCTGTAAATTTTAATAATCCAGGAGCAAACTAATGGAAAAAATAGTTATACGTGATGAATTTATAAAGTTAGGCCAGTTATTAAAGCTGGCTAACTTAGTTGAATCTGGAGCAATGGCTAAGGAAGTCATTGAAGAAGGTTTAGTTAAATATAATGGCGAAGTTGAAACTCGTCGAGGAAAGAAAATCTATCCCGGTGATATTGTTGAATTTAATGGAGAAAGTGTAACAGTTACTAATGATAATTAAATCCATTGAGCTTGAAAATTTTAGAAACTATGATTCACTCTCAATAAATTTTGATGAACATACTACTATTCTTTTCGGAGACAATGCCCAAGGAAAAACAAATATCCTTGAATCTGCCTATATGTCCGGAACCACCAAATCCCATAAAGGCAGTAGGGATAAAGAAATAATTAAATTTGATAAAGACGAAAGTCATATAAAGACAGTCGTTGTTAAGAATAATAGAGATTATCAAATTGATATACATCTTAAGAAAAATAAATCAAAGGGAATTGCTATAAATAGAGTTCCTATCAAAAAAGCAGCTGATTTATTTGGTCTTATAAATATAATTTTCTTTTCACCAGAGGATTTAAATATCATAAAAAATGGTCCTGCTGAGAGAAGAAAATTTATGGATGCTGAGTTATGTCAGATAGATAAAATATATCTTTCTGATTTAACAAATTATAATAAAGCACTGAATCAGAGAAATGCTCTACTTAAAGAGATGATTTATAAGCCTGACCTTAAAGAAACTCTATCTATTTGGGATGAGCAGCTTATAAATTATGGCAAAAAAATAATAAATAGACGTCAACAATTTATAAATGATATTAATATCATTGTAAAAGATATACATTCTGGTATTACCGCTGGAAAAGAAAATATTGATGTAAGCTATGATCCAAATATTGAAGATATTTTTTTCCTCGATGAATTGGTAAAAAACAAGGAAAAAGACATGAGATTTTGTCAAACTTCTGTTGGACCACACAGGGATGATATTAAGATTACTGTTGATGGAATTGATATCAGAAAGTTTGGAAGCCAGGGACAACAAAGAACCTGTGCTCTTTCACTTAAGCTTTCAGAAATAAAGCTTGTAGAAAATACAATAAATGATAAACCAATATTGCTTTTAGATGATGTTTTATCAGAGCTTGATAAAAATCGTCAAAGTGATTTATTAGATAATTTACTAGATACACAAACCATAATTACTTGTACAGGTCTTGATGAATTTGTTAAAAATAGATTCAAGCTTAACACAGTTTATAAAGTAACTGATGGTTCTATAGAATTAATAACGGAGGAGCTAAATGGCAGCAGAAATTAATCAGGAATACGGTGCAGACCAAATACAGATTCTCGAAGGACTTGAGGCTGTAAGAAAACGTCCTGGTATGTATATTGGTTCAACCTCTGAAAGAGGTCTTCATCATTTAGTTTACGAAATAGTTGATAATGCTGTTGATGAAGCATTGGCTGGATTTTGTAAGCATATCCAGGTAACCATTAATAAAGATAATTCAATAACAGTAATAGATGATGGTCGTGGAATTCCTACAGGAATTAACCATAAGGCTGGCATACCTGCTGTTGAGGTTGTATTTACAGTACTTCACGCTGGTGGTAAATTCGGCGGTGGAGGATATAAGGTATCTGGCGGACTTCATGGTGTAGGTGCTTCTGTTGTTAATGCACTTTCAAATTGGGTTGAAGTTGAAATTAAGCGTGAAGGAAAAATCTTTAAGCAAAGATATGAGCGTGGTAAAACTATGTATCCGCTTAAGAAAATAGGAACATGTAATTCAGAAGAAACTGGAACAAAGGTTACATTCCTTCCAGATGACACTATTTTTGAAACAACAGTTTTTGATTATAAGACATTAAAGGTACGTCTTCGTGAGACAGCTTTTCTTACAAAGGGTCTTCGCATTACTCTAACTGATAAAAGAGGTGAGGAAGAAAAAGAAGAAAGCTTCCATTATGAAGGTGGTATTAAAGAATTTGTTAACTACATAAATCGTGGAAATAAGCCTCTTTATGAAGATGTTATTTACTGCGAAGGTACAAGAGACAATATATATGTTGAAGTTGCAATGCAACACAATGATGGATATCAGGATCAGGCTTATAGCTACGTAAATAATATTGTTACTCCAGAAGGTGGTACTCACCTTACAGGTTTCAGAGGTGCCCTCACAAAAGTATTTAATAAATATGCCAGAGATAACAAGATTTTAAAGGATAACGACCCACAACTTGAAGGTGATGATATCAGAGAAGGCTTGGCAGCAATCATCTCTATCAAGATTGAAGAACCACAGTTTGAGGGTCAAACCAAGCAAAAGCTTGGTAACTCAGAAGCAAGAAGTGCTGTTGAATCAATTGTTACAGAGCAGTTAACATGGTTCCTTGAGCAAAATCCTGCTACTGCTAAGCTAATATGTGAAAAATCACTGCAGGCCCAGAGAGCTAGAGAAGCAGCTAGAAAAGCTAGAGATTTAAGCAGAAGAAAGACTCCACTTGAGGGAATGTCTTTACCAGGAAAGCTTGCTGATTGTTCAGATAAAGATCCTAAGAACTGTGAAATCTTTATTGTTGAGGGAGATTCCGCTGGTGGATCTGCAAAGACTGCTAGAAGTCGTGCAACTCAGGCTATTTTGCCACTTCGTGGTAAGATTCTTAACGTAGAAAAGGCCAGAGAAGATAGAATTTATGGTAACGCAGAAATTCAAGCAATGATTACAGCTTTTGGTACAGGTATTCATGAAAACTTTGATATTTCAAAGCTTCGTTATCATAAAATCATCATTATGACTGATGCCGATGTTGATGGTGCTCATATTGCAACACTTATGCTAACATTCTTATACAGATTTATGCCAGAGCTTATTAAGCAAGGTTATGTATATCTTGCTACTCCTCCACTCTATAAGCTGGAGAAAAATAAAAAGGTATGGTACGCATATTCTGATGAAGAATTAAATCAGATTCTTACTGAAGTTGGTCGTGATTCAAGTAATAAGATTCAGCGATACAAAGGACTTGGTGAGATGGATGCTGAGCAGCTTTGGGAAACAACAATGGATCCTGAAAAGAGAATTCTTAAACGAGTTGTTATTGATGATGAAGATGTATCAGAAATAAATGTTACATTCTCAACTCTTATGGGTGATAACGTTGAGCCAAGACGTGAATTTATCGAGGCAAACGCTAAGTATGTACAGAACCTAGATATTTAAAATAAAGCAAAAATTTCGGGCTTCGCCCGATAGGAGCAAAAAAGGAAAAATATGGACGACAAAATTTTTGATAATATTCATGATGTTGACCTAAAAGAAACAATGGAAAACTCTTATATTGATTATGCCATGAGTGTAATTGCCTCACGTGCACTTCCAGATGTAAGAGATGGTCTTAAGCCAGTTCAACGTAGAGTACTTTTCTCTATGATTGAGCTTAATAATGGACCAGACAAGCCTCATAGAAAATGTGCCCGTATTGTCGGTGATACAATGGGTAAATATCACCCTCATGGTGATAGTTCTATTTATGGTGCACTTGTCAACATGGCACAGGAATGGAACACACGTTATCCACTAGTAGATGGACATGGTAACTTTGGTTCAGTGGATGGTGATGGTGCAGCTGCCATGCGATACACAGAGGCACGTCTTTCTAAGATTTCTATGACAATGTTTGGTATCAATTACAAGGATGATAAATTCACTCTTGGTAAAGATATCGATATGGATGGC
The DNA here is from genome assembly GCA_017934625.1 of Pseudobutyrivibrio sp. Classification (GTDB taxonomy): domain Bacteria; phylum Bacillota; class Clostridia; order Lachnospirales; family Lachnospiraceae; genus Pseudobutyrivibrio. The sequence goes on from JAGBJE010000207.1 coordinate 13,088, forward strand.
GTTGATTTTATGCCAAACTTTGATGAGACTGAGAAAGAGCCTACTGTTCTTCCAGCCCGTTACCCTAACCTACTTGTTAATGGTACAACTGGTATCGCAGTAGGTATGGCTACCAATATACCACCTCACAATCTCCGTGAGATTATTGGAGCTGTTAATAAGATTATTGATAACCAAATCGAAGAAAATAGAGATACAGATATTGATGAGATTCTTGATATAGTTAAAGGACCAGACTTTCCTACTGGTGGTGTAATCCTTGGAAAAGCTGGTATTGAAGAGGCTTATCGTACTGGTAAAGCTAAAATCAGAGTTCGTGCTGTATCAGAAATCGAACCTATGGATAATGGTAAAAACAGAATCGTTGTTACCGAAATTCCATATAATGTAAATAAGGCTCGCTTAATTGAAAAGATTGCAGAGCTTCACAAGGATAAAAAAATTGATGGAATCACAGACCTTCGTGACGAATCATCTAGGGAAGGAATGCGTATTTGCATCGAGCTTAGACGTGATGTTAATCCTAACATCATTTTAAATCAGCTTTATAAGCATACTCAGCTACAGGATACATTTGGTGTAATCATGCTTGCCCTTGTTGATAATCAGCCTAAGATTCTCAATCTTAAGGAAATGCTTATACATTACCTAAATCATCAAAAGGATGTTGTTACTCGTCGTACTAAGTACGAGCTTAACAAGGCTGAGGAACGTGCCCATATCTTAGAGGGATTGCTCATTGCACTTGATAATATTGACGAAGTAATTCAGATTATCAGAAACTCAGCAGATGTTAGCACAGCAAAGCTTACATTAATGGAGCGTTTTGGTCTTTCAGATGCTCAGGCACAGGCTATTGTTGATATGCGTCTTCGTGCTCTCACAGGTTTGGAGAGAGACAAGATTCAGCAGGAATATAACGAGTTACAGGTACTTATTGGAAAATTGAAAGCTATTCTTTCAGACGAAAAGGTTCTTCTTTCTGTTATAAAGACAGAAATTACAGAGATTGCTGATAAATATGGTGATGATAGACGTACATCTATCGGATATGACGAGTATGATATCAGCATGGAAGATATGATTCCTGTTACAAATACAGTTGTTACATTTACAAAGCTTGGCTACATCAAGCGTATGAATGAGGACAACTTTAAGGCTCAGCACCGTGGTGGCAAGGGAATCAAGGGAATGGATACCATCGATGAGGATTATGTTGTAGAAATGCTCATGATGTCATCTCACGATTACCTGCTCTTCTTCACTAATAAGGGAAGGGTTTATCGTATTAAGGCATATGAGATTCCAGAATCCAGCCGAACAAGCCGCGGTATAGCTATTGTAAACATATTGCAGCTTCAGCCAGATGAAAAGGTTACAGCCATGATTCCTATAGAGGATTATCATGAGGATAAATATCTATTCATGGCTACAGCTGATGGTTTTGTTAAGAAAACAAAGATTACAGAGTACGACAACATCAGAAAGAATGGTCTTACTGCTATCACACTTCGTGATGATGATAAGCTTATTGAAGTTAAGCTTACAGATGGTAAGGAAGATGTAATAATGGTTACAAAATACGGCCAGGCTATTCGTTTCAGTGAAACTGAGGTTAGACCTACAGGTCGTGCAACCATGGGTGTTATAGGTATGAACCTTGCAGCTGACGATATGATTATCGGAATGCAGATGATTTCACAGGGCGAGTCTCTGATGACTGTTTCTGAAAATGGTCTTGGTAAATGTACTCTTATGAGCGAATTTAATACAATCCACCGTGGTGGTAAGGGTGTTAAGTGCTATAAGATTACAGAAAAAACTGGTAATCTTATTGGTGCAAAGGCTGTTGCAAAGGATGATGAGGTTATGCTTATCAATACAGCTGGAACAATTATCAGAATTGAAGTAGCTGGTACTGCCCTACTTAGTCGAATTACTTCCGGAGTTAAGTTGATTGATCTTAAGGAAAATACTAAGCTCATTAGTATTGCAAAAGTAAGAAAAAGCGACAATATTTTAGCTGAAGATAGCGAAGAAAACGTTGATAATTAAGGCAAAATTCATAAGAAAAAAAGTTTTTGGGGAAATCTTTAAGATTTCCCCATTTTTTTGTTGACTTTAGGCCAAGACTCTAGTAGAATAACACTTGCGTCGAAGAAAAAAGGAAATACCTACAACTTGGAGAAGTACTCAAGAGGCCGAAGAGGCGCCCCTGCTAAGGGTGTAGGTCGGGCAACCGGCGCGAGGGTTCAAATCCCTCCTTCTCCGTGTCTTTTAAAAAGACGCTAAAGAAAAATGTAAGCTTCGCTTACTAGAACGCTGCGGAAGAAACGGGAAGACGCAGTAATGTAAGCTTCGCTTACTAAAACGCTGCGAGATTGAACAAGTTCAATCTGCTCGCATTCATATGGTGCCATAGCCAAGTGGTAAGGCAAAGGTCTGCAACACCTCTATCACCAGTTCAAATCTGGTTGGCACCTCTAAATTAATCCCTCGACCCTAGGAAATGGGGGCGAGGGATTTTTGTTTATAATACTAACTATTCAAAAATGTGAGAAAGGAGAAATTTGCAATGACAATTTACGACGAGTTAGTAGCTCGTGGCCTGATAGCCCAGGTAACGAACGAAGAAGAAATTAAAAAATTAATAAATGAGGGCAAGGCTACATTTTATATCGGCTTCGATTGTACTGCAGATAGCCTTACAGCTGGTCATTTTATGGCTCTCACATTAATGAAGAGATTACAGATGGCTGGCAACAAACCAATCGCTCTTATCGGTGGTGGTACTACTATGATTGGTGATCCTTCTGGTCGTACAGACATGAGAAAGATGCTTACTAGAGAGGATATCAATCATAATGCTGAGTGTTTCAAGCGCCAAATGGAAAGATTTATTGATTTCTCAGATGGTAAGGCACTTATGGTTAACAATGCTGATTGGTTACTTGACCTTAACTATGTAGACCTTCTTAGAGAAGTTGGTGCATGCTTCTCAGTTAATAACATGCTTCGTGCAGAGTGCTACAAGCAGCGTATGGAGAAGGGACTTTCATTCCTTGAGTTTAACTACATGATTATGCAGTCTTACGACTTCTATCACATGTTCCAGGAATACAATTGTAACCTTGAGTTTGGTGGTGATGATCAGTGGTCTAACATGCTTGGAGGTACAGAGCTTATCAGACGTAAGCTTGGTAAGGATGCTCACGCTATGACTATTACTCTTCTTACAGATTCACAGGGTAAGAAAATGGGTAAGACAGCTGGAAATGCTGTATGGCTTGATGCTAATAAGACATCTCCATTTGAGTTTTATCAGTACTGGAGAAATGTTGGTGATGCAGATGTTCTTAAGTGCATCCGTATGCTTACATTCCTTCCAATCGAGGAAATTGAAAAGATGGATAGCTGGGAAGGTGCCCAGCTTAATGAGGCAAAGGATATCTTAGCTTATGAGCTTACTCAGATGGTTCATGGTACTGAGGAAGCCGACAAGGCTCGTGAAGCTTCAAAGGCACTTTTCGCAGGTGGAGCAAATTCTGAGAATATCCCATGTCACAAGCTTTCAGATGAGGATTTCCGTGAAGGAAAGGTTGATATTCTTCAGATTCTTGTATCTGCAGGGCTTACAGCTAGCCGTGCTGAAGCACGTCGTGCAGTACAGCAGGGTGGCGTTTCAGTTAATGGCGATAAGGTATCGGATCCATTTACAGCATATGAAAAGTCAGCATTTGCAGAGGAGTTTCTTCTTAAGAAGGGTAAGAAATC
>JAGBJE010000208.1 GCA_017934625.1 Pseudobutyrivibrio sp.
AAATGTCAATGCATATTGACATTTATTTTTTATATAAATCGAGATATTATATTAGGTGTTAGGGAAATAATGTATAAGGATGGCTTGGGGTATGATAAAAACCAGCTTTGGAAAAAAAGAAAAAGAAGAGAAGATGAGGGTCTCATTTGATTTGGATGAGGTTCTGTTTGTGTCGCCTCTTACTCACAAGACTGAACCACCTCTGAGATTTCCATTTAATCTAATCTATAAAGAAAGGCTTAGGTTAGGAACTCCTGAGCTTATAAATGAGCTTCAGAGTCTAGGGTATGAAGTATGGGTTTACACATCTTCCTTTAGAACTGAAAGCTACATCAGAGGATTATTTAAACACTACAAGGTTCACTTCGATGGCATCATAAATGCTCAGCGCCATCTTAAGGAAGTGCAAAGGGATAATAAAATGATACTTCCGCAGAAGCTACCTAGTAGATATAGAATATCATTGCACATTGATGATGAATCAGTAGTGTGCAATATGGGACCACAGTATGGGTTCAAGACATATCAGCTGGATGCCCAGGATGACGATTGGAAAGACAAAATAATTAAGAGAGCTGAGCATATTAAGAATTTACCTAGATAATAGGTTTTGTAGTGCTTAGAGGGTAATGTTATGCGTATTTGGTTTAAATCATGGAAAGATAATCATATGCTACATGATTTTATGGTGGAGGATGAGTCAGACGAGACTCGCACACATAAGATATTTAATGCTGTAGATAAGGCATGCTATGAGTTTGATACCAGTAAGCCTGTTTGGCTGGATTCTACTATCAGGGAATTTAAGCGTCACGGTAAGGCAAGATTTAGTAGTGATAATTTTGTGGATGAGATACCATTCGATTATTTAGAGATTCATGTTATAGAAGAAGATTAGTTTTCCATGTGTGGGATTAGAGGTGTTTATGAAAAGTAAATCCGTCGATTTGTTAAATGGTTCAATAGTAAGGGGGATGATACAATTTTGCATCCCCCTTTTTATAGGTCAACTTTTGCAGCAGCTTTATAACATAGCTGATGCGTGGGTTGTAGGAAATTTTGCAGAGAGCAATGCTTTTGCAGCAATCAGTTCAGGTGGAGCTCTGAGCTTTTTTATTGTAGGATTTTTTGGTGGAATGGGAGCTGGTGGTGGAATTATCATCAGCCGATATTTTGGAGCAGGAGAAAAAGAAAATGTTGTAAATGCCATTCATAGCAATGTGTTGTTTGCACTTATCTGTTCAGCGGTAGCTACTGTTATAGGACTAATCTTTGTTCCAGTTATGCTTCGTATAATCGATACTCCAGCAGAGGTTCTACCTTATAGCCTGCAGTATTTTAGAATCTATTTTGGTGGTATTTCCACTATAGTTTTGTACAATACCTTCATGAATATTATGAGGTCTGTTGGGGATAGCTTTCATCCTCTTATTTACTTGCTTGTATCCTCTGTAATAAATGTGTGCTTGGACTTAGTGTTTGTAGCTTATCTACATACAGGTGTTGTTGGTGCTGCAGCAGCCACTGTTATTTCCCAGGGCCTGTCGGCGCTATTATGTTTTATCAGGTTGCTTAGAACTAGCGACTATACCGGGGTGAAGCTTTCAAAGATTTTCATTTGGCACCCTAGGATTATTCATCAAATCCTGGTTCAGGGACTACCTATGGGTTTACAGAATTCCGTAATTTCCATAGGAAATATTGTAGTTCAAAAGAACATCAATGCCTTCGGACCACACGCCATGAATGGAATGGGAGCATATGCCAAGATAGAAGGCTTTGTATTCCTTCCAATCAACAGTATATCTATGGCTGTGCCTACATTTATTAGTCAAAACCTGGGAGCCAGAAAGTATGATAGAGCAAAGCAGGGTGCCAGATTTAGTATAGTGGTAGGAGTTGTTCTTGCAGAGGTTATAGGCTTGACCTTCTATCTGTTTGCAGACCCACTACTTAGCATATTCATTAAGAATCCAGAAGATATTTTATTTGGACATATGCAGGTTGCCACCTGTGCCTTTTTCTATTGTCTGCTTGCATATTCACACTGCGCAGCTGGTGTAATGCGAGGGGCTGGCAAATCAATCATCCCTATGGTTACCATGCTTACCTTCTGGTGCGGTGTTAGAATCGTATACGTGACTATAGCAGTCCATTTCATACCTAAGTTTACCACCATCAGCTGGTGCTATCCGCTTACCTGGGCTTGTTCTACTATCGTATTTACGATATGGCTTCTCACCCAGGATTGGACCCACGCCTACGACACCCAGCACGTGTGGCATTCGTAGGGGCGTGAGATGGCTTGCGGGAGCATGACATGACCATCATTTTCCAAGTGTAATGAAGGAAAATGTTGGTCTAGTAAGCGGAGCTTACATAATTGCCGCCCATCCTTCCAAATTTAACAAAGACTTTATAATTTATTTTGTGGTTTTATGGTATTATATAATTGAGTAAAAAAGGGGAGGTGATTCACAGTGGATATAGGCATGTTTCCTGATGACGGGGTCAATTCCTGGAACACTGTCATGCTTTTGTATGAATCAGCTATTAAAAAATTTCGTACCAAGGTTGAGATATTAAATGATGAATTTCAACAGGTGCATCAATATAATCCAATTGAATACATTAAGACTAGAGTCAAGACGCCAGAGAGTATTGTTAAGAAGCTCAAGAAGAATGGATATGAGATTTCCATTCCAAATATGATAGAGCATTGTAATGATATTGCAGGTGTAAGAATAGTTTGTTCCTTTACATCCGATATCTATCAAATTGCAGAGATGATTGGACGTCAGACAGATGTTACAGTAGTTTCAATTAAGGACTATATTAAGAATCCTAAGCCATCTGGCTACAAGAGCTATCACATGCTTGTAACTATTCCAATCTATCTTTCAGATAAGACTGTAGACACAAAGGTAGAGATACAGATTCGTACTATCGGTATGGATTTCTGGGCAAGCTTGGAGCACAAGATTTACTACAAATTCGAAGGTAACGCTCCAGATTATATCAGCCGTGACTTACGAGAGTGTTCTGAGATTGTTTCCATGATGGATACTAAGATGCTCCAGCTTAACGATGCTATCATGCAGACTAAGCTTGAAGAGGAAGAAAAGCAAAGAGAAGAACGTAGGCACAAGAATAACTGGAAAGAAAATATTTAGTATATTATAATATGAACTGTCGTGTGTTACGGCAGTTCATTTTTTATGGAGGATAATTTTATGCTAGAAATATTAAAAGCTATATTATTTGGTATTGTAGAGGGAATCACAGAGTGGCTTCCAATCAGTAGTACTGGTCACATGATCCTTCTTGACGAGATTATTAAGCTCGACGTTTCAGAAGAATTCTATAGCATGTTTCAGGTGGTTATTCAGCTGGGAGCTATCCTTGCAGTAGTGCTTATCTTCTGGAATCAGATTTGGCCATTTGGCAAGAAGAACAATCAGGCTCCACTTTCAAAATCAGGTATCGGCGCATGGATTAAGACAGACATCTTTGTGCTTTGGTTCCACATTTTGGTTTCATGTGTTCCAGCTGCTATCGTAGGCTTGCTTTGGGATGATTTATTCGAAGCACTTTTCTATAACTACACTACAGTAGCTATCATGCTCATCATCTTTGGTGTAGCATTTATCGTTGTTGAGAACATGAAATCAGGACACAGTGCTAAGATTAACGCAGTGGCAGACATCACATATACAACGGCATTTTTGATTGGTATGTTCCAGCTTATTGCTGCTATTTTCCCTGGCACATCCCGCTCAGGTGCGACCATCGTCGGCGCCCTTTTAATCGGAGTATCACGTACAGTTGCAGCAGAGTACACATTCTACCTTGCTATCCCAGTAATGTTTGGCGCCAGCCTTCTTAAGATTCTTAAGTTTGGCTTCAGCTTCACAGCTATGGAGGCAGCCATCCTTCTTGTTGGTATGGTAGTAGCCTTTGCAGTATCAATGTTTGTAATCAAGTTCTTAATGAGCTATATCAAAAAGCA